>CAUQMH010000083.1:0-6821 GCA_963519075.1 uncultured Flavobacteriaceae bacterium | reverse complement strand
ACATTATCCCTTATTACAGCCAAAAAATAGCAGAACACCCAAATGCAAGGCTGAAAATGCTCCATTTCTTCATCAATACAGGAATAAAAGACACCGCATATTATTGGAACGAATTATTCAAATGTCTGCGTGTTTATGCTCGTTTGAAAAAAATTGCACCAGAGGTAGATTCCCTAAACATAGGTGGAGGGCTGCCTATAAAAACTTCTCTTAATTTTGATTATGATTATGAGTATATGATTAACGAAATTGTATCTCAAATCAAGAAATTCTGCGAAGAAGAAGGCGTGGAAGAACCGAATATTTACACAGAGTTTGGGTCTTTTACAGTTGGAGAAAGCGGTGCTAATCTCTACAAAATCATCAGCCAAAAACGCCAAAACGACAGAGAAAAATGGGATATGATAGACAGTAGTTTCATGACTACACTGCCTGACACCTGGGCTATTTCCCGCCATTTCATCATGCTTCCGCTAAACCGCTGGGAAGATTCATATGAAAGGGTTTTCTTGGGTGGATTAACCTGTGACTCTGATGATTACTATAATTCTGAACAGCACACCAATGCTATCTACCTGCCTGTATTTAGTGATACTAAACCTCTTTATATCGGATTTTTCAATACGGGAGCTTACCAAGAAACCATCAGTGGTTTCGGAGGTGTTCACCACTGTTTGATTCCACAGCCAAAACATATTCTTATCAACAGAAATAAAGATGGAGAGCTTGAATATGAGGTATTTAGCGAAGAGCAAAAACCTGAAGATGTCCTAAAATTATTAGGTTTCTAAAAACAATAAAAAAACCTCCAAAATTTGGAGGTTTTTCTTTTTATATTTAAAAGATTAATCTAATTCTATCAAAGTAATCTCTGGATAAATCCCAACTCTTCCATGAAAACCTATGACTCCAAACCCTCTATTCACATAGAGATATTTGCCCATACTTTCGTATAAATCTATCCATTTTTTATAGCGATACTGCACTGGCGACCATTTCACATTTTTCAAATCAAGACCAAACTGCATTCCGTGCGTATGCCCAGACAGAGTCAGTTGAATATCAGAGGGATGAGTCTTTACCACTGCATCAAAATGCGTAGGGTCGTGCGACATCAGTACTTTCACCGCATCCGTAGGAACGCCTTTTACAGCCTTATCCAAGTCACCAAACTGAGGGAAAGGCGGCTCTCCCCAGTTTTCCACTCCTAAAAGATAGATTTTTTCGCCATTTCTTTCAAAAACTCTATGCTCATTTCGGAGCATTTCAAAACCCGCTTGTCTTTGATAATCAATTAGTTTTGGGACATTTTGTTTTTGTTCCTCGCTCGTATTCCATTGCCCATAAAGTCCATAGTCATGATTTCCCAAAACGGAAAACTTCCCATCTTTAGCTTTAATTTGAGAAAATAAAGAGATAAAAGGCTTAAACTCATCAGCATAATTATTCACCATATCTCCTGTAAATAGCACTAAATCAGGTTTTTGCTCATTGATTAAATCTATAGCATGCTGCAGCTTGGAAGGGTCAGAGAAACTCCCACTATGAACATCGGAAATTTGGACAATTCTATAACCTTTGAAACTTTTAGGAAGGTTTTTAAATTTTAATTTTACTTTTCTTAAAATATGGCGATATTTCCCGAAAACAATGCCATCTATCACAGCAAGAGAAAGCAGTATAGTACCGCCCAAAGCCATCAAACCAAGGAATTTTCTCCTCTCTGGATAGTGGCTTCCCTTGGCAGAAAAAGTCTGAACCAAATACTTCCCAAACCGAAGAATATCATCCACCAAAAGAAAAAGAACCATGGCCAATTTTGGGACAATGAATATCATCACAATGTTCATCATAAAAGGAACTTTGGAGGAATCTGGTTTGATAACAGCCAAATAGAAAATAACCGCATAAATCAGGGCATTAACCACCACATATCCTCCTCTGATAAAAGGATTCTGAGTCAAAGTCTTAACTCCCTGATAAACATATATTTCTAAGACTACAAAAATCCCGAAGAGAAGTAAAAATTGTTTCTGCATAGGTTGAAAAAATTATAAGTATTATTCAAAATAACACACCAGCATAGATTTATGCTGATGTGGTTTTTATAGTTTTTGTATGAAAAAAGTATTCAATTGTTAAGGCATTTTGTAAACGAATGCATTGATATTCATCCCTGCACCCACAGAACACATCACTACATAATCTCCTTTCTTCATGCTGTGTCCCTCCATTTTACCTTTCGTAATGAGGTCGTACATCGTAGGAATGCTCGCCACAGAAGTGTTTCCCATTTCTTGGATAATCATAGGAGTGATATTGTGGTCATATTCGCTCTTGCCATAGAGTTTGTAGAGTCTTGGGATAATTGCATAGTCCATTTTAGCATTAGCTTGGTGGATTAGTATTTTTTCTACATCATCTATGCCAATTCCTGCAGCATCAATAGTTTCCTTAATCGCAGGAGGAACATTCGTCAAAACATATTCATAAATTTTTCTTCCTGCCATTCTGATGTATTTCTTCTTAGGGTCATGGTCTTTGTTCAGAGAACAATCCATATCCAAATAAGTAATTTCTTCCTGATTATCACAAATAGTTGCTGAAGAAATCATTCCCACAGTTTCATCATCTGTTGCTTTTACAACCACAGCACCTGCACCATCCGCAAAAATCATTCTATTTCTATCGTATGGATCCAATGCTCGGCTCGGTGTTTCAGAACCTACTACAAGAATAGTTTTAGCTTTTCCTGCCTTTATGAGAGAATCTGCCAAAATCATAGATTCTACCCAGCCAGGGCAGCCAAAAACCATATCATAATTCACACATTTTCTGTTCTTTATGCCAAGTTTGTGTTTTATTCTTGCAGACATAGAAGGCATAAAACTACTTATTCCATCTACATTGATTTCTCCAAAATTACTCGCGCAGATAATATAATCTAGGGTTTCTCGGTCTATTCCTGCATCTTGGATAGCTATTTCAGAGGCTTTTGTAGCAATGTCTGAATTGTTTTCATCATCATTCACATTCCTACGGCGTTCAATTTCAGTGATTTCCACAAATTTTTTGACAATTTCCTCATTAGGTTTGTCTATAATTTTTCCATTTTCATCATAGAAAACAGCATCTAAAAAATAATTTCCATCAATTACTCTCTCTGGAATATAAGACCCTGAACCTATGATTATAGTATTTGGCATAATTGTGATTTTTTTAGTTTATCGTAAAATTCCTAAAGGATAGAACACCTACCCTATTCATATAAATAAGGATTTATAAATTTTATAGCACAAAAATTACAAAAAATAAATAGCCTTACTCAAAATTATTAGCAAATATACAATAATAAATTAAATAATTATTGATTTATCAGAGAGAAAAAATACATTTGATATAATATATTTTTTATTAGAGAATTAAATTCATTTATAAACTCTATTTTTCATCAAAAATTTTATCCCTTACAAAGTTACAAAAAAGCCTCCCAAAAAGGAAGGCTTTAAAATTATCTTGCTATATTTACCGCTCTCGTTTCGCGGATTACTGTTACTTTTACTTGTCCTGGGTAAGTTAGTTCATTTTGTATTTTCTCTGAAATATCATACGAAAGCTGATGAGCTCTTTCATCATTTACCTTGCTGCTCTCTACCATTACTCTCAGTTCTCTACCTGCCTGTATCGCAAACGCATTAGAAACACCATCAAAGCTTAATGCTGCTGCTTCTAAATCTTTTAATCTTTGGATATATGATTCTAGAACTTGTCTTCTCGCTCCTGGTCTCGCTCCTGATATTGCATCAGCTACCTGAACGATTGGAGATAATAAAGAAGTCATTTCTATCTCATCATGGTGTGCACCGATAGCATTGACAACTTCTGGATTTTCTCCAAATTTCTCTGCCCATTGCATTCCTAAAAGCGCATGTGGTAGTTCAGATTCTTCTTCTGGAACTTTTCCTATATCGTGCAATAGCCCTGCTCTTTTAGCTAATTTTACATTTAATCCCAGCTCCGCAGCCATAGTAGCAGCTATATTCGCCACCTCTCTGGAGTGCTGCAGTAGGTTTTGTCCATAGGAAGAACGATATTTCATTCTACCCACTATTTTCACAAGCTCTGGATGAAGTCCGTGGATACCCAAATCTATTATTGTTCTCTTACCTACTTCTATGATTTCCTCTTCTATCTGTTTGCGGGTTTTTTCTACGACCTCTTCTATCCTTGCAGGGTGAATTCTACCATCGGTAACGAGTCTATGAAGCGAAAGGCGTGCAATCTCCCTTCTTACAGGGTCAAAACACGAAAGCAAAATAGCTTCTGGCGTATCATCCACTATAATTTCCACGCCTGTAGCAGATTCCAAAGCACGGATATTTCGCCCTTCTCTACCGATAATTCTCCCTTTAACCTCATCTGATTCTATATTAAATACTGAAACTGAATTCTCAATCGCCTGCTCCGTCCCAATTCTCTGAATGGTCTGAATAACGATTTTTCTCGCTTCGTTTTTCGCATTCATCTGAGCCTCTTCCATTATGTTCTGAACATAAGCTTGGGCTCTGGTTTTCGCTTCTGCTTTTAGGGATTCTACCAATTCTTTTTTAGCTTCGTCGGCAGAATAGTTAGAAATTTTTTCCAGCATTTCTACTTTTTGAGAAATGGCTTCATTGAGTTCGGCTTGTTTTTTATCAACGATTTCTGATTTTCTTTGATATTCAGTTTGTTGTTTCTCTAAATCTTTTTCAAGTCTAGAAACTTTACTGAGTTCATCATTTAGTTTACTTTCTTTATCCTTTGCTCTTTTCTCTATTTCCTGCATTTTTTTCTCACGAGCTTGGATATTGGCATCATGTTCAGTTTTTAGTTCTAAAAACTTTTCTTTTGCCTGTACTATTCTCTCTTTCTTTATAGATTCCGCCTGTACATTGGCATTCTGAATAATATTCTCTGCGTTTTGTTTAGCATCTTTTATAATGAAATTAGCTTTGGAATTTGTGGCTTTCCTTGAATAAAGAATACCTCCCAAAGCTCCCACTACAAGACCTATTATGATATAAATTATCTCCATTACCTATTAACTATTTATTATTTTTCTTTCCAATATTTTTACAAAAAACCCACAATAATCCATTTGTGATGTTAGAGTAAACTCCCTATCAACACGATTTGAGCTTATTTCTACTCTCTGTAATCCGACAAGATGACGGCGCGCCATTGAGTAGACCTTTACTCGGTAATTGTTTAGCGTTGAGTTTACCTAAATAAAGTTAGAATTATTGCAGGCTTCATTTATTATTCTTTGTTATCCTCTTCCAGCTCCTTCAAAAAATTTATTACTTCTTTCAGCTTTTCATCAGCTTCTTTCAGCTCTCTATCTTTTTTCTGTAAATTAAACTCTGCATTTATCATAAGCCTAAGAGCAGTCATCGCGAGAGCATCCTGTTTGTCTTTGGTAGCATAGTTATTCTCCATCTCCTTTATCGTCATCTCTATATTTTTCCCTATTCTACGCACCACTTCCTCCTGTTCTGGGGTGATATACATTGCATAATACCGCCCTGCTATGTTTATTCTTATTTCCTGCTGAGCCATTACATTCCTGTATTTCTAAGATAAGCTATACATGCATCAATTTCCTTAATCAGTTTATTGATGTGATTTTTCATCAATCTATTATGGTCTGGATTACCAGAAATTGCTGAAATCAATTTTATCTTTTTTTGTTCCTCCTTCAACTCCTGATTTTCTCTCTGCTCCTCTTCATATTTCCCTTTCAGCAAATCATATTTTTTCTGCAAATCCTCATATTCTTTTGATAATTCTTTATAATCCTTATTGATTTTTAGAATTTTATCTCTTAATACAGAAAAATTTTTATCTAAATCTACTGACATCTCCAGAAGTTTGTTCTAACCTTAATACGCAAAATTACATTTTTTTTTGGATTTTTACTAAATTTTAAATAAAAAACCATAAACTTTCGTCTATGGTTCTATTTTTATTCAAATTTTAGGACAAACATCAGTGCATTTGTTTTTAAGGAAGACATTGTCCCTGCCCAGTAGTTAGGCGTTGTCGGATTGTCCTGCACCAGTTCGTTGTTAATTAAGAATGTTCCTCGTATCGCAGGAGTAAGTTTAAATTTAGAAAAATAAAACTGTATTCCTATCTCTGCAGACCACGCAAAATTATTCGTTCTCGTTCTAAAAGTTCCTTGCAGATTGTCATTCACACTTTTTTCATTAGATTGTAAATTCACCAGCCAATTGACCCCTGCAGCTGCGTAAGGACGAGAATTAAACCATCTATTTCCATGAAGTTCCAGCATTACAGGAACATCTACATAAGTGGATTTTACCTTTCTCAAAGTATATAAATCTCTGTCCGCAGGATTCACCGCTAAAACTGATGCATTTTTAAAAGTAAGTTCCCTCTCCACGAACTGAATCCCCGGCTCTAACCTGATATCCAGATAATCATTGAGTTTCATTCTTCCTATAAGTCCAGCCCCAAATCCCACAGAATTTCTCACTATCACAGGGCTGTTTTGCTCTGAAAATCCGTTCGCCAGCTTCACTTTATAATCAAAACTATTGGCATTCAGATAAAAACCATAGCTGTATTTATCCACATCTATCCACTCCAGCCTGTCTGGTCTATCCCTAATATTAAAAAGCGACTGTGCGTCCGACATTGAAAAAAGTCCAAACAATGATAATATTCCAAACAATTTCTTCATCTTATTTTTTTGCTTTATAAATTGTTACAATTCCTAAACTTAATTTTTTATACTCCACTTTTGAAAACCCCAAATC
>CAUQMH010000082.1:0-6823 GCA_963519075.1 uncultured Flavobacteriaceae bacterium | reverse complement strand
ACTTTGACTAAAGTAGTAGAAATTGACAAGCTGAACGGGCAGCCATAATCTGATTCCCGCCCTTAAAATAATGTAAAAACCAGAAATTTTATGGATACTAAATTAATTGAGCAGATAACAGAAATGCTCGATAAGTTACCAAATTCAATATGTAATCGGAATACTTCAATCGATGAAAGCTGGATTGAAGCTGGAGAGTCAGAATTTAATCTGAAACTGCCAGAATACTATCGATGGTTTATTAAAAATTACGATTTTATAACATTATGGGGAGAATCCACTAAAACAGTATTTCCGCCTGAGTATAGAGATGAAGCAGATCAGGATATTTTCTATACTTATAGCTGGAATGTTAATTATGATAAAAATAATCATGACAAACTTTTCTTCCTAGAAGCTAATGATATAGGATTTTTTTATTTTAAAATCATGGATAATAAGGCAGCTGAAGAAGTTTATTGCTTTGATTTATCTACAGGAGAACATGATTTATACGCAGAAAATTTTTTAGATTTTTTGAAAATAGAAATTTCTAAAAATTATTCTAACTATTTATAGTAATAGTGGGCATTTTAAAAGAAAAATATGGAAAATGCCTCAAACAAAATTGTAACTAAACCAAAGACAACACTATGAAATATATCAGCAGAGAATTGGGAAAGCCTAAGCAATTCCAGAAGTTGTTGGACTATCTGACCGCATTTTTAAATGATGAAAATACAGACTCTACGCCATTGGATACAGCTGATACAATGTCTAAAATAGCCTGCTATCATCGTATGCCATCTGAATTTACAGAGAATGTAGACTGCTTAAAATTGGTGATTAATTTTAGTAACAAGTATGCAGATGATGAAAAAATTTTATGGCATTGTTTGCGTGCATTAGGCGAATTTGGTTTTTTATCCACTCAAGAAAAGTGCAAACTTTTATGTTTTAATTATTTGAGTAAGTTTAGGAACCATAAGAGTAAAAAAATTCGCCATCTTGTAGTTTGGAATTCAATATGTCTTTATCTTGAACTCTTGAAAGAAGAGCCTGATTGGTTTGATTATGCAGCCTCTCTTTTAGATCTACCTCCTGCTAATGAGTCATTTTGGGAATTTTCTATTATGCTCAATAATGAAATTAATTCATTCAATAATGAACAAATTGCTTTCATTATCGGAAAATATGAAAAATTTTTACAAAAAACAAAAAATGATTTTTACAAAAAAACCTACACTCAGCTTGTAAAACTATTAAAAAAACATATTTCAGGGGAAACTGTATTAAAGCCACAAGATTTATTGAAAGACGCTTAGTTAAAGTAGGTTGAGTTGATAAACTCAACATCTACTCAAGGCTACCTGAAACATTTGGTTGATTAACAATGATGAAATTTATTAGCATAAATATAGATTTTTTAGATATTTTCCGTTATACTTTAAATAAAAATGAATGTATTTTATTGAATATTAAAAATTTATCTAAAATATGAGCGAAAAGAATAATAAAAAATAACCTTGAATTGTGTGACCAGTTTTATAATTTCATTAGGAAATAATTGTGTAGAAAATATTCTTCACAAATAGAAAAAATTACTATCTTCGTAGTGGGATTTTTCATAAAGAATAAGCAAGGTCAAGCATGAGTTACTTCTTTTCATTTAGGTTGATTTACTTATGCAATTACCTTGCTTTTATTTTGTTCATATTTGGGAAAATTTAAAATAAATGTAAGAAAATGGATGTTAATAATGCTCATATTATCAGTGATTTACAAAAAATAGCACTTCGCCAGAATGCTGTCTATATTCCTAATGCAAACACTAGTTTTACTAAACTGACAGGCGAAACGCTTCGCCTCATTGATACACTTCGTAAGCATGGATTTGTGGTCACGGAGCCATTATTACACGCCATCAATCACACCACTTCAGCCTTTAAAGAAGGGATAAAATCTCATTTTGAGGAAGTTTTAGGAACAAAACTAAACTGGACTCCTTTGGTGAAAAATTGGGAAATTCCCACAGGAGAGACCGTCTATGACCACTGGATAACGGCTTGGTTTAATGAAGAAATAGGCGAACTTCCTAATGAAGAAACCGTAAGACACTATTACGACCAAGTTTATTATGATTATGGGTATGCTGCTGTAAAGCTAGACTGCGGGCATATGATTCCTGATGGAACTTTTCCTATGAACCGCTATAACGGCTGTCCATTCTGCGGAACGCCTTTTGTTTTTGATAAATTAAAGCTTGAAAATCAAGGGAGTAAGCTCAAAGTCATTGACCTTTGGACAGAAAAAGAAATGAAGGCTCTTTTGGAAAGTCTGCTCGCTTCTAAGGTTCCGCCGGATGCCACACAGACAGATTCACTTAAATTACTTTTAAAACACTATAAACCTGAAAATGAAGTAGTTATAGAAATTAAAGAAACGCTGATTCTTGTAGTAGATGAACTTATTTCGCAGGGAAAAGAGCAGGATGCAGGCGGGTATTTCCGTAGTCCGACCGATATTTTACGGTATTTATGGTACAAGAAAACAGGTTTTTTACAAATCATCAAACCCAAAATAATTGTTAAAAACATAGAGCAAAATCATATGCATATCCAAAGACAAGAGGATTTGAGTGTTTTTGCTAAAATTATTGGGAAAGAACAGCTGAAACTGAAATATTTCCGAAAGGAAGCCAAAATGGTGGCTGTTTGGCTGAACCAGTTGTCCCTTCCAGTGGAAAAAATAGCCGAACAAATGCATCCTAACCGCCAGATGTGGGTTCGTTTTATCCGAGCGCTTCGTTTGGCTGAATACAGCAAAAAGAAAGGTTTTGATAAGCTGAAAGCAGTTTTAGATGTTTTTTATAATCAAGCTTATGAAGTCTGGCAGGGGAAAGTAGATTATTTCCGCTCAAAAACCGATGCAGAAAGGACTTTTGCGCTTTTACAGCAGAAGCCGAGTTTGTTTGCGAGGTCGTTGTTTTCCAATATGCTTTGGTTCGGTGCAGAAGAAACTTTGCAAGCCTTTAAGAAGGTTTCTTCGGAAGTTCCTATGAAGTTTTTACTTACTCTGAATTCTTTTGTGGAAATTTATTTTGACAGGGAAGCGCAGCGCAGTGTAAAAACAGCGATGGGAACGAGAAAAATCATTCCTGCGAATAAATTTTTGAGTTTGTATTCGGATGAGGAATTGGCTGATTTTCAATATTGTATAAAGGATTTTACTTTGAAAGAGATAGAGAGAAGATTTTCTCAGTCCGAAGCAGGATTAAAAAAAATATACATTGACCCAAAATTGTATGAAATTCCGCTTCCCATAGGAGACAGAAGCCAAAATTTGCAGGATTTTAATCCGACTTTAATGGGAGAAACATTTCCATTAGAAGGCAATAAAATAAGGCTTTTTATGCAGTGGGGGAAAGATCTTCCAGCCCAGCATATGGATATGGATTTGTCATGCAGTATTATTTATGAAGACAGGCAAAAGGTGTGTAACTATTCTAAGCTCAGTCTATTAGGCTGTAAACACAGTGGCGATATTCGCTCTATTCCTAATAAAATTGGAACGGCGGAATATATAGATGTGGATATCAGTGCTTTACAAAAAGCAGGCGGGAAATATGTGGTGTTCACTTGTAATGCGTATAGCGTGGGAAATATTACACCTAATTTGGTAGTGGGCTGGATGGATTCAAAACATAAAATGAAAGTCTCTGAACGAAGCGGAGTTGCCTATGATCCATCGTGCGTGATTCATCAGATACGCATTTCTCAACCTTTACAAAAAGGCTTGGTTTTCGGGGTTTTGGATGTATCAGCGCAGAAAATTATCTGGCTGGAACAGCCGTTTGTAGGGCAGACAATATGGAGTCTTTGTTTTGAGGATGTAGAGACTTTACTCAAAAAACTTTCAGCGAAAATTTCCGTAGGAGAAATATTAAAAATAAAAGCAAAAGCCCAGTCTTTGGAAGTAGTAGAAACTATGGAAAATGCTGATTTTGTGTATAATGTGGAGTGGGCGAGAAAGCCAGAGAATATAAATGGTCTACTTTTGAATTAGTTTGAATTGAACTAAAAACTTATGAAATTAAAGCTGTTTGGAGCAAATGGATGAATTTTTGACAAAACTTTTTTCGAAATATCAGGATTTTCCTAGTTTTTTGGATTGTACTCCCATTACCTCCGTCCATGACTTAGGCACGATCGGGGAAACACTGTTAAATTTGGCAGTTAATTCTCAGTCTAAGGAAGATGTTATTTTGCTGATAAAAAACGGAGCAGATGTAAATCAGCAGGGAGAACTGAATTTTACTCCTATCCAAAACGCCTGTATTCATGGGAATCTTGATATCATTGAAATTCTTTTAGAAAATGGCGCTGAAATAAGTATGAAAAATGACTTTGGGTATGATGCAAAGCACTATGCCACAGAAGAATACCATGATAAGAATAAATCCAAAGAGATAATGAGTTTGCTAAAAAGATAATGAACAACCATATAGAAGATTTAAGAAAGAAACTGAACGAGCATCATTGGGAAGTTTCAGAAGAGTTGGAAGGAAACGAGCTGGATATATCAGGATATTGGGTGATCAATCAGCTTTATGAACCGAATAAATCGCTTACTTTGGGTTTTGAAGGAATGGATGATTTGAAAGTTTTACCAATGGAAAAGAGTTATGCTTGTTTCGTGTCTGAAAAGCCCTCTGTATCGCTATATTTTTCTAAAAATAATTTTAAAATATGGAAAAAGAATTTGGAGGAGTTTGTTTTGAATTTAAATTCTGTTATTTTTGACAAAATTTAGCCCATGAAAAGAAAAGTTCTGATTATCTACACAGGCGGCACCATTGGGATGGAAAAAGACTACAACACAGGAAGTCTTAAACCCTTTGATTTTGATTTGATTTTTGACAAACTGCCTGAAATCAAGCTGCTGGACTGCGATACTTACATTCATTCGTTTTCGCCGCCACTAGACAGCTCGGACATCGGCCCTGAAAAATGGAGAGCGATAGCAGAAGTGATAGAGGCTGAGTATGAAAAATACGATGGTTTTCTTATTCTGCACGGCACAGATACGATGGCTTACACCTCTTCGGCGCTGAGTTTTATGCTCAAAGGACTGCGCAAACCAGTGATTTTGACAGGTTCTCAATTACCGATAGGAGACCTGCGAACAGATGCCAAAGAAAACCTGCTGACGAGCCTTTATTACGCGAGTTTGTATAAAGAAAATGAGGCGGTTATTCAGGAAGTGGCATTGTATTTTGAGCATCAGCTCCTGCGCGGAAATAGAAGTATAAAGTACAGTTCGGAAAACTTTGATGCCTTCCAAAGTCCTAATTATCCTATTTTAGGTAAATCTGGTGTGTTTTTGAACATTAAAGAAAGTTATCTCTTCCGCCCTCAGCAGGATGAAAAGTTTTCTGTGGACTATCATCTGAGTACCAGCGTGCATTTGTGCAGGATTTTCCCAGGGATGGACTTGGAATATTTACTAAAAATAGATGCTGTAAAGGTTTTGATTATCCAAGTTTTCGGTTCGGGAACGATTTTCGGAGATGCCAAAACGCTGGAAATTTTGCAGAAAATACGCAATAAAAATATAGATATCGTGGTCATAAGCCAATGTCCATCAGGTGGCGTGAGTTTAGGAAAGTACGAAAACAGTAATGTTTTTTCTAAAATCAATGCCATCAGTGGTGGAGATATTACCATAGAAAGTGCTTTGACAAAGGCGATGCATCTGATAGACAATCCTAAATATGCAGGAAGTTTTTCCCAGCAGTTTTCTAAAAATTTGAGAGGGGAGATGTCTTGTAATTAAAAATTATTTTATACATTTGCAAAATTAATAGAAAGGTGCTCGAGTGGTTGAAGAGGCCACCCTGGAAAGGTGGTATACGGGTAACCGTATCGAGGGTTCGAATCCCTTCCTTTCTGCATAGGTAAGATATTGATTTATAATATCTTACCTTTTTTTATTGGGTGGTTTTTATGGTTTTTCATCATTAAAATAATATTCATAAAATAGGAAAAAGTTCAAATAAAATTCAAATGAAAAATAGAAGAAAACCAACAAAGAATATTTATTTAATAATGATTTGATTTTTTTTGTGATATATTTGCCGCTGAATATATTTTGAAAAGTATATTGTTTTTAAATGCTTGAAAATCAATCGAACTTAAATACGAAAGTAGATGATTCTGCCTCAAATAAAACTTTGAGAGTGGAAAATATGTTTGATAGAATAGCTCCGAAATATGATTTCTTTAATCGCTTGTTTTCACTTCGGATAGACCTTTTGTGGCGAAAAAGCTTAGTGAAATGGATGGAGAGTGATGACCCAAAACAGATTCTAGATGTTGCCGCAGGAACGGGCGAGCTGGCGATAGCGCTTTGGAAAAAATTTGGAGTGAAAATAACTGCTGTGGATTTGTCCCAAGAAATGCTCAATTTGGCTGACAAGAAAATCAAACAGCTGGGAGTCGAGCACGAAATAACCATTCGGAAAGCAAATGCAGAAAATTTACCTTTTGAAAGTAATAAATTCGATGCTGTGAGCGTTGGATTTGGAGTAAGGAATTTTGAAAACTTAGAAAAAGGTCTAAGTGAGCTGAGGCGGGTGGTCAAAGAAAACGGAAATGTCCATATTTTAGAATTTTCAAAAATGGAGGGAGTTTTGTCGCCTTTGTATAATTTTTATTTTAGGAAAGTGCTTCCATTTTTAGCAAAGATGATTTCTGGTGAAAAGGAGGCATATACCTATCTGCCAGACTCTGTGCAGGATTTTCCCTGTGGGGAGAGAATGAAAAATATTTTACTAGATTTGGGG
>CAUQMH010000081.1:0-6852 GCA_963519075.1 uncultured Flavobacteriaceae bacterium | reverse complement strand
TTGTAGGGCTGGAAGAAGGTTTGTTCCCGAGTTTTATGAGTTCTAACTCCCGTGAGGAGCTGGAAGAGGAGCGCAGGCTGTTCTATGTAGCCCTTACAAGGGCCGAAAAACAGGCGTTTTTCTCTTATGCTGTTTCGCGTTTTCAGTGGGGGAAAATCACGGATTCGGAGCCGAGCCGTTTTCTCAGTGAAGTAGATATAGATTATTTGGATTTTATCAATCCTATGGTGGAAAACAGGGGGATTAATCGTTCTGGGCTGTCATCTAGTATTTTTGATGATACGCCGAGCATGCCGAGGGCTTTCCAAAAGAAAGAACCAAAGAAAAAACTTTCTTCTACCGATGAACAAAAATTACCAGAACAGCCTATTAAAAGGAATTTGACTCCTGTTTCATCTGCGAAAATAAATACTCCTGACAGCAGTCAGTCCCAAGATATAGAAGTAGGGGACAGAGTAAGGCATAATCGTTTCGGAGTGGGAGAAGTGCTGTTTTTGGATGGAACAGACCCTAATAATGTGAAAGCAAAAATAAAATTTGCCACAGAAGGCGAGAAGAACTTGATTTTGAAATTTGCCAAATTGGAAAAAATAAATTAGAAAAATGCTAAAAAAAGTCAATAAAATAGCGGTTCTGACCTCTGGTGGAGATGCTCCAGGGATGAATGCAGCCATCAGAGCTGTGGTGCGTACATGTTCCTATCATGAGGTGGAAGTTTTGGGGATTTATCGTGGTTTCCAAGGAATGATAGAGGATGATTTTGTGGAGCTAAATGCCCGTAGTGTCCGCAATATTATAAACAAAGGTGGAACTTTCCTAAAATCAGCCCGTTCAGAAGGTTTTAGAACGAAAGAGGGCAGAGAAAGTGCTTATAAGAACTTGACTAATAATGGAGTAGAGGCTTTGGTGGTGATTGGCGGCGATGGAACCTTTACAGGAGCGTTGTCTTTTAGTCAAGAATTTGGTTTTCCTGTGATGGGAATTCCTGGAACGATAGACAACGACATCTATGGGACTACACATACTATCGGCTACGATACGGCGTTAAATACCGTAGTGGATGCCATTGACAAAATAAGGGATACCGCTAGTTCTCACAATAGAATGTTTTTCGTGGAAGTGATGGGGCGGGACTCAGGCTTTATTGCGCTAAATTCAGGAATTGGCGGCGGAGCAGAGCGAATTATAATTCCAGAAAAAAATATTCCAGCAGAAGTTTTACTCGAAGATATTGACAGGGGAAAACGAAGAGGAAAAACTTCCAATATTATAGTGGTAGCTGAAGGAAATACAGCAGGGAAAGCGGTGTTTGAACTTAAAGAATATGTAGAGCAGAAACGCCCTGAATATGATATTAGAGTTTCTGTGTTGGGACACATGCAGCGAGGCGGGACTCCTACCTGCTATGACCGAGTTTTGGCAACGAGAATGGGCGTAAAAGCGGTGGAATCCCTGCTAGAAGGGAATTCACAGTATATGGTGGGAATTAACAATGATAGGATGGAACTTATCCCACTAGAAAAAGCCGTGAAAGAGAATGATGAGAGCAAAATAGATAAAGACCTTATCAGGATCACAGATATTATGAGTATGTAGAAACTAAGATAAAGAATGAACTGGGAGTTTGGAAATTATCGATATTTTGGGCTGCTGTTGGTTTTACTGATGGCGGTGTATCTGCTTTGGGATTTTTCTAAGTGGAGAAAAAAGAAGCGGGATTTTTTTGCAGAAAGTAGGTTTCAGAAACATATTTTTGGTGAAAAATCAAGGTTTTCAGGAGTTTTGGTTTTGTGCTATGTTATGTCTTTTTTGCTCTTGATTTTGTCTTTTGTGGATATTGTAAAGAATGAAAAAACAGAAATGAGCGTGGAGAAAGCTTCATCTGATGTGATATTTTTGGTGGATGTTTCTAACTCTATGAATTCTAATGATATAGAGCCTTCAAGACTGGAACAAGCCAAATTGATTTTAAATAAAACCTTGAACCAACTCCGCGAAGAGCGAGTGGGAATAGTGGTTTTTGCTGGCGAGGCGCGAACGATGATGCCGTTGACTACGGATTATTCTTCAGTGGATATTTATTTGGAAAACCTTAGTTCGGATTTGATAAAAAGGCAGGGAACGGATTTTCTTTTAGCAATGGAAGAAACCGAAAAAAAGCTGAAAAAAGGAGTTTCAGGATTGAAAAAAGTCGTTCTAATCAGCGATGGAGAAGATAATGAAGGAAACCACGATGCGGCGGTGAATTTAGCCCAGAAAAATAATATTGCTGTGACCAGTGTGGGGATAGGCACGGAAGAAGGTGGAGCGATACCAGAGCTTCAGTTTAACCTTTATCAAGATTATAAAAAAGATGAGGATGGGAATACGGTCATCACTAGAAGAGAAACGCAGGCTCTCAAAACCATTTCCGAGAAAACGGGAGGGGTGTATATAGATGGAAATAGCGTAGAAAGAGCAGCAAATGAAATTATAAAAGACATAAAATCAAGTCAAAAAGATGGCGGTAAAGCGAGTAAAATAAGCATTCTGAATAAGGAGCATTATTATCAGTGGTTTTTGGCTGGGGCACTGGTTTTACTTTTTCTGATATATTTTTTGAATCCTAGAAGAGATTTGAATATATAATGTAAATACCTAATTTTTAGCAATTTTTAACACAAAACAGCTTCTTTTTTAACAAAAGAAAGTTTACTTTTGCCTAATAAATATATGGCAAGAGTTTTATTAGTTCTATATAGTTTGGTTTTTGTGATGCAGGTCTCTGCACAGGTGAGCAGTGATGTTCATACACATAGAGGGAACCAGAGTTTTGAGAAAGGAGACTTTGATGATGCGTCGTATCATTATCTGAAGACCCTACAGGGTAAGTCAGAAGATTTCAGGGCGCAGTATAATCTGGGAAATACTCTATACAAGAAAAACCAATATTCTGATGCCATTTCTACCTACCAAAAAGCACTAAAAAACGCAAAAACCAAAGAGCAAAAAACAGCTACTCTGTATAATTTGGGTAACGCTTATTCCAAAAATAAACAGCAAAAAGAGGCCATAGATTCTTATAAAAAAGCCCTAAAACTAGACCCAAATAATCAAACCATCTTAAAAAATCTGCAAATTGCTTTGCAGAAAAAGGATTCCAAGCAACAACAGCAGGAACAAGACCAACAACAATCTCAACAGCAACAAAATAACGAGCAAAATAAAGGGGAAAAAGAAAATCCTATGGATATGTATGCTCCAGAAAATGATAAATTTAAAAAGGAGCAGCAGGAGAACCAGCAGCAAGAGGATAATTCTAATAAAAAAGAAGAACCCAATCAGCCAAAAGAACTAGAAAAAGAACTATTACAATACATAGAAGAACGCGAACGCCACACCGCTAAAAGAGCTTTGGGAAAGCAGGGATATGCCCAGCCGCAGAGCAATCGTAAAGATTGGTAATGAGACTGAGAGCTTACATATTATTATTTATTCTGCCCATATTTGGATATGGACAAGTAACGCTTTTGGCCGGAACAGATACCAAAGAATACCAAGTAAGGGAACCATTTAATTTAAGCATCGGACTTGAAATTATCGGCGAAAACTACCAGCAGCAGTCGCCTGTGAGGCTTCCAGACTTATCAAAATTTGAAATCCTTGGAAACGCTACAGAATCCGTAGCAGCCATAGACCCAGAAACGGGAAATGTGGTAAGACAAGTCCTTTATCATCTCATCTTACAGCCTAAACATGCAGGAAAAACTAGAATAGGAAGCGCATTGGTGCAGGTAAACGGAAAGACATATAGGTCTGAGCCGTTTGAAATTTTGGTGAGAGATGGGAAACGAAAAAATGACACATGGGGTAGAACTGTTTCTATGATTATGGAGGTTTTAGATAAGGATGTTTATCAAAATCAGCCAGTTAATGTGGTTTTAAAACTAAAAGCAAATCCCCATAATTATCAAGATTTTAGAAAAGTAAATCATATAAAACTTCCTCAAAATACCAAAAAAATCCATACTGTAAATCTAAAGAGAGAAGATATAGAGATAGATAAAAGTGATGAAATGGCGATGCAGGTCATAGGCTCATTTGTAGTCATTCCAGAGAGGGAAGGAAACTTCTTCGTGTCTCCTGCAACTGCGCTGTTTAATGAAGAAAAAATACTATCCAATCCGCTTAGAATTCATGTAAAAAAACTTCCTGAAGGCGCACCGAGCAGTTTTAAAAACGCAGTAGGAAAGTTTGATTTAAAGGTAGAAATTCCAAAGGAAGAAGTGGAAGTAAATCAGCCCATGGATGTCTTTGTGAAGCTGAAAGGAAAAGGAAATATAGCAGATATAGAACTTCCAAAAATTGTAGAATCAAATGATTATACAGTCCTTAAGCCAAATCAAAAAATGGATATTAAAGAATCTGAATTTTCTGGCGAGAAAACAGACCACTATGTGATTATCCCTAAAAAAGAAGGCGAAATTACTATTCATTATGAAAATTTTGCTTATTTTGATATTGATGAAAAACAATATCAAACCATAGATTCAGACAATATAAAAATATTATCATTGTCCAAAGATGCTATGGATTCTCCGAAATCCACCCTAAATAAAGTAATGGATGATACAGGGCATATCCTAAAAAAAGTTAATCTCCTTCCAATTTCAGAGGAGGAAGATGAAACAGAAACCTTTGATTTTGGAAGATTAGCAGGAATAGGGCTTCTTGTGTTTGGTTCTCTTTTGGTGATTTATTTCTTTACATTTAGAAAAAAGAAACCTAAACAATGGAATAATGCACAATCAGATAATAAAATAACGACCATAGCCGAAACCGAAGAATTATTAAAGGAAAATATTTCTATCGGGAAAGAATACTATTTCGGAGCAATAAAAAATGCGGTGGACAAAGGAAATTCTGCAAGTTTCTTTGAAAATTACCAAGAACTCCACGAAGAGGCTGAAAATCAAACAAGAAGGCTGAAAAACCAAACCATTTTAGAGTTTTTTGAAGAAACAGAAAATGCTGATTTTGTGCAAGATTTTGAGAGGTTTAGAACTAAAATTCAAGAAGCAAAATATGCTCCTGTTCATGCGGATTTATATGAATTCTATAATGACATCGTCAGATTTTATACTAAAATTATGGAATAGTTAAAAAATATTCATATTTTTGAGAAATTTTTAAAAACTAATCTATGCTGGATGCTATCTCATTTGACGAAATTATCACATGTTTTTTGGTTTTATTTGCCATTATTGATGCTATTGGTTCTATTCCTATTTTTGTGAGTTTAAGGAAAAAATTTGGAAAAATAGAATCCGAAAAAGCAACCATTGTAGCCACGGGGATTATGCTCTCTTTTTTATTTTTAGGAGATAAGTTATTGAAAGTCATAGGATTGGATATCAACTCTTTTGCTATTGCGGGTGCTTTCGTTGTTTTCATCATTGCATTAGAAATGATATTGGGCATAGATATTCATAAAAACGAAGAAATGCAAGCAGCTTCTATCATTCCTATCGCGTTTCCTTTGGTGGCGGGAGCAGGTTCTCTTACGGCGACTCTTTCGCTTCGTGCAAATTATCATGTTATCAATATTGTCATTGCTATTTTGCTCAACATGCTATTTGTTTATATTATTTTAAAATCATCTGACTTTTTGTCCAAAAAAATAAACGAAGGGACACTTATGGTTCTCAAAAAAGCATTTGGCATAATTTTGTTGGCAATCTCCATTAAAATGTTTATGGCTAATTTAGTTCAGCTGATAAACACTTTTTCTAACCAAATAAATTAAAATAAATGGAACAGACTAATAGAGTAGAAGAATTTTATAAAAAACTGAGAATCAATTTAGAAGAACAACATAATTTTCCAGAGAATTATCTCTATAAATTCATTCTCATCAACGACAGCGAGAGACTTGCCGAGATTTACAGGATATTTGATGGCTTAGAATACAGCATCACAACTAAAGAAAGCAGTAATGGCAAATACATAAGCTGTAGTATTTCCTGCTTCGTTTTGGATGCAGACCATGTAATCCGACTTTACAAAGAAGTGGCCAAAATAGATGGCGTTATCATGCTGTAAATCCTCATAAAACCCATTGTTTAGAACAAAGTTATTTATTATCTTTGTCTAAAAATAAAAAATAATGGAAAATCTAAACAATGAAAATCAAGAAAATCAAGAACAGAAAAACGGTGATATAAAGATCTCCAAAAGGTCTTTGTATATCGCTTTTTCTATCATAGGAGCGCTGATATTGGGAGTGAGCGGCTATTTTGTTTTCTTTGGTAAAAACAAGGAAGCAGAAAAAGAAGTTCCTCATACTGATTCAGCCCTAGTGCATAAAGATTCAGCAAATGTAGCTAAAAAAGACTCATTATCAGATGAGTATGAGGGGGAATATGATCCATATGCTTTGTATAAAGTAATTAGTAATACTCTTACCCTGCCAAATGGTCAGAAGCTGAATTTTGGTGATGAGGTGTATTTGGATGTGGAAAAATCTTCTTCAGGAAATAGCATTATCTATCTGAACAATCCATATAAAGTTCCTAGCACCAAGCAGTATCCTATTTCGGTGGATGATGAGGTCTTGATAGATGCTTATAGTTTTACAGAGTTCAAAAATAGTTTTTCGCTTCCTCCGTTTTCCTCACTTCCTCCTGGGGTGAAAAAAGTGATTCTGGATGCTGATGGCTATCATAATGGCAGAACTTATAGTGTTACTCAGAATGCAGACCGTGCCAAATCTACACTCAGCACAGGGGATTTTGATGGGGATGGTGTGAAGGATTATGCTGTAATTTTGGATGATAATGAAGGTCAAGTAAGTAGATTGGTTATCATTAGTAT
>CAUQMH010000080.1:0-6928 GCA_963519075.1 uncultured Flavobacteriaceae bacterium | reverse complement strand
GGTCGTAGACTTTGTAAGCAAAATCGAGCCTGAAAGTGACATATGCGATATTCATTCTAATTCCAAAACCACTGCCAATTCCCATTTGCTTGTAGAATTTATTGATTTTGAATGCATTGTCATTTTTTTCTTCGCCTATAGACCAAGTGTTTCCTAAATCCGTGAACACGGCTCCGTGGAACATATTATTCATCATAAAACGATATTCTATGTTGGTGGTTAGTTTCATGTTCCCCATCATGTAAGTTCTGATGTTTTCATTTAGCTGAGAATCAGAAGGTCCTAGTCCGCCGTAAGCTTTCCAAGCTCTGATATCATTGGAACCACCATTATAATAGGCACGGGCAAAAGGCATGTTTTTGGAGTTTCCATATGGTAGCCCTATTCCTATAAATTGTCTTAAAATAAGGGTTTGTTTACCATCATTGAAGTTAAAATATTTTCTGATGTCTAAATCCAATTTTGCAAACTGAGAATACACTGTTCCAAAAACACTTCTCTGGGTATTGTCATGCACTATACTTTCGTCTCTTCTTTCAAATTTAAATATATTATCCAGCAAACTCAGTGTGTTTCCTGAGAGTTCAAATTTAGCATTGAAATAGAATGGGTGTTTGAAATATTTTTTACCCAATTCATTGTAAAGGAAGTTGTAATTTAGTCCAAAAATGATAACATCCTGAGTTTGTCTCTCCTTGTTAAGAAGTGATTGTTCAAATAAAGTCATCTGATATTGATCGGCAAAATTTAGGCTGTTTGTAAAGTTGTGATCATCTAAGATTGCTTTAGAAACAGCATCAGAAGTTACATTTCCATTATAAAACTGCGAAACCAAAGTAGGATTTATACTTTGATAAAGCCCAAAAATATAATCACGAACAATCTTGTCATTAGGGAACAAATCATAGTAGTTATCCTTGTTTCTGGTGATACTCAGTAGAGAGTTCAGCAGGGTAAAACGATGCGAAACCACATCATTTACATTCAAGAAATAATTTATCCCACCATTGAAGTTGATTCTCCCTAGACCGATATTATTCTGCACAGATGCCCCAAAAATGATAGAGGAAGATGGCGAAAATCGGCGTGGTATGATTTTGTCCATATTAAAAGGCGAAATGAATCTAGGCAATTTCAGTGAAACTTCGGCTGAAGTCTCATAGGCGTTGAAAAACTTGCCTTTTTCATTTCCAGTTGTACCGATAATTCCCGAAAGACTTAGATTCAGGTTTTCTCCTCCTCGGAATATATTTCTGCTTGTAAATTCCAAACTTGGCGAAATTCCGAAGTTTAGAATTTGCGAATAATGCAGGTCTGTAGCCAGTTTTAGGTTATACCTTTGCAAAGGAATAAGCGTGTAGCGAAGGTCTAAGATGCTGTCATTAGGAGCTTCTTTTGATCTTCTTGTCAAAGGATTAGCATTTACGATACTAAAATTATCAAGAGCAATAAGGTTTCTTCTTGTAAGGTCTATTCTTTTTTGGTTATAGACTTCACCACTATCTACAGTGACAGCTCTCCAAAGAGGTCTTGACTTGAAGTAGCGGTCCATTCTTCTGATGGTAACATCACCTATTTTTTTCTCTATAATTGTGGAATCAGAAGGCTTGTCTTTTATATAAATTTCTATTTTTCCTATTGTGTGTCTTTTATATCGCCCACCGATAGTGTCTTTTCTTATTTCTAATGTTAAAGGAACCTGTTTTCTGCTCTTTAGAGTATCTGCGGTAAAGAATATTTCTTCATTATTACTATTAAAGTTATAATATCCTTCGGCTCTCATCAGCTCGTTGATTCTTTTTATTTCATTTTCTAGATGAGCTTGGTTTAGGATATTTCCTTTCTTTACAAGACTTTTGTCATAATTATCTTCATAAATAGCCCTTATATCAGGATAGGGAATATTATGGTTGTATTCACTAATATAGGTAGGGTCTTTGTGAGTGATTGTAAAGATATTTTGAGCTTTTTTAGAAGATGAATCTTTCTTAATGCTGTATTCCACCTCAGTATCCCAGTATCCTCTATATATCAGGTATTTTTTGATGCCATTAGCACTTAGTCTGGTTTTGTTTTCATCAAGAATGACAGGAGCTTTCCCTATATTATGAAGCATTCTGCTCAAAAGCATACTTCTTCCCACATATTCTGGATGCCCAGCTCTTATAGAAAGAGTGTCTCTCAGTTTACTATTTCTAAGGTGAGAAGGGTAGTTCATATATTTATTTAATATGGTATCATATTTACGATTTGCCATATTATAAAACCACAAACTCATAGGAAAGACAAAAAGCGTTTTTCCATTGGGTTTTTGGGAAACATAGTCAGAAACTCCGCTAGAATAGACAGAGCCATCAGTAAATTTAAAATTATTTTTTGTTAAAAGATACTGTCCTTTAGGGACTTTATTGGTGGTACAGGCATAAAATAATGCCATAATTATTGTGAGAGATAAAAATATATGATATTTTTGAAAATATTTACGATTATGCTTACTGCTCATACTATTAAAATTTTACAATCTCTAGATAAAAAAAAATTTAGACAAAAATACAATTTATTCTTGGTTGAAGGAGATAAAATTATCCGAGAACTAAAAAATTCTTCTTATAAAGTCAAGGAGATTTTTAGTATAGATATATCTAATCCTGATTTTCAATCATTTAAAACCAATCTAATTACAGAACGAGAATTAAGAAAAATTAGTCTATTACAAAATCCTAAAAATTCTGTTGCGGTCTGTGAGCTGAAAGAAAACGCTTCCATAGAAACGCCCATTCAGTTAGTTTTAGATAATGTGCAAGACCCTGGTAATTTGGGAACTATTATTCGTTTAGCTGATTGGTTTGGGATAGAGCAGATTATTTGTAGTGAGGATTGTGTGGATTTTTATAATCCCAAAGTAATCCAAGCAACTATGGGATCTTTCACGAGGGTTAATATTATATATAAGGATATAGTACCACTTCTACAAAATTCTGATCGCCCTGTTTTCGGAACAGATATGGTAGGACAGAGTCTTTACAATACAGAATTTCTAGAGCGTTTTTATCTTATTTTGGGTAATGAAGGGAATGGTATCCGTCCAGAGATTAAAAAACTTGTTTCTCAAAATATTACAATTCCAAGATTTGGAAAACTTCAACATACTGAGAGTCTTAATGTTTCTATGGCAACAGGTATTATTTTAGGACAAATATTTTCAAAAAAATAATTTTTTTCATTTTAATCAAGAAAATTCATAAAACTACCATAAATAGGAGGTTTTCATTAGTTATTTACATATGTGAAAAACATAAAACATATGTAAATTCATGCAGAAAAAAATATTTTTTTAGGTGATTATTAGGTAGATATGTATTTTTTTTGTATATTTGCTCAATGAATTATACTCACTGGATTATAAAGTGGGTTGTTTTCTTTAGCTGAAACAATTAGATTTACTATAAATTAAAATATAGATTATGAAAAGACAATTCTTAGCTTTTGTTATGACTATCTTGCTTTCTTTGGGTGTTAATGCTCAAGATTATAACAAGTGGTCTATTGATGCAAGTGGAGGGGTAAGTATATTATCTTCTTCAGGTTTTTCCGAGGGGTATTTTGCTTCAGTTCCGAATGTTTGGACAACAAATGGAGGTATTCGTTACATGTTTAATAATAAATTTGGTCTTCGTTTAGGTGGAGGATTTGACCAGCTTCAGCATGCAGGAAATTCTCCTAAATTTGCTACTAGAATATGGAATGTGAATGTTCAAGGGGTGGCTAATTTAGGGCGTGTTTTGGCTTTTGAAGAGTTTACTAAAAATATAGGTTTATTAGGTCACTTTGGAGTAGGGTATGGATATATGACATCAAAAAGCTTTAAAGGAGTTGATAACTTAGGAATTATTACATTTGGTATCACACCTCAAGTTCGTCTTAGTGATAGAGTAACATTGCTTTTGAGTGGTACATTCAATTGGTATTTGACACAGCATTATACATTTAATGGAGAGAGTTTAACAAAAGATCCTAATGTAACTCCAATGAGAAATGTTAATTTCCAAGGACTTAATTTTACTGCTACTGCAGGGCTTCAGATTGCTTTAGGTAAAAAACAAGTTCATGCAGATTGGTATAATGTAAAGAGAGAAGAGGAAGATAAAGATAAAAAGGTTGCTCAAAATGAAAAAACAGTAGACAACCGTATAACAAGAGGAGGAAGTGATGTGACGGCAAATGGTCAGCGTATAGAAGGTGATAAAAATCCGAAGCTTGCTAACAATAATGTAAAATCTGATGATGAAAATGATTTTGATGATGATGAAAATGGAGATGTAAGTAACAGTAATATAGCATCTAATAACAACCAAAATACAAATAACAATAATGTTATTGTAGAAAGTGTAGACCCAGCTAAAGAGCTTATAGAAAAAGGATATGTTAATGCTTACTTTGGATTTGATTCTTCTGAGCCTCAGGATGGTTCATTGTGGGCGGTAGGTTTTGTGGCAAACTATTTGAAACAAAATCCAGATGCTAAACTTAATATAATAGGTTATACAGACCAAGTAGGTAATGCAGGATATAACGACAAACTATCTAAGAAGAGAGCAGACGCAGTTAAGCAGTTATTAGTTGATATGGGAGTAGATACATCAAGGCTAGCATCTAAAGGTAAAGGAGTAGATAAACAAACTAAAGCTAAATCTGCAGGAGCTAGAAGATTAGTGAGAAGAGTTACATTTGAATTGACTAATGACTCAGGTAAGGAATCACATATAGCATCAAAATAAAGTAAGAAGAGAGGTTTCAAACCTCTCTTCTTTATTTCAAAATAAAGGAAATGGTAAGAAGAATAGTCATAGTATCTTTAGTGTATATTTTAGGAATATTTATTCTCATTAGGTTCAAAAATGTTTTCCAATGTAATGTTTTTTAGTATATGTTTTTTATTTACATGATTTGGGAAATTTTTAATTATTATAATGGAAATTGGAAGAAGAATAATGAAATACTGTTTGTTAATTTGCAAGAAGATATAGACATGACTAAGTTGAAAAAATCTCATCAAGACCTTTCTTTTTTTGGTTGGAGGGTAGATTTATTAGTGATGAAAGTTTTTATTTTGATGATGAAAATCTATATATTATTGCTAAAAATAGAAAGGCAGTAAAAGTTCCTTTTGAGCAAATAACTGAAATTAAAAAGACATCTATGAGTATCAATAAAATTAGAATATAGCAAATTAGTGTAGGAATAGAAGGCGCGGAAGCCATGTTTCGATTTGCTAATAATTACACTATTTGGAATGGAAATTTTAAAGAATTTTATAGTAAATTGAGCAGAGAAAATCCTATGGCTGTGAAAACGAAATGGAGTTATTGGAATTTATAAAATCAATTAATCATTATGATAAGGTTTTCCTTGTAAAATAGCAGAAGCACGATAGATTTGCTCAACGAAAAACAACCGAATCATCTGGTGTGTGAAAGTCAGTTTTGAGAGAGAAATTTTCTCATTGGCTCTTTGGTATATTTCATCAGAAAAGCCATAGGCACCGCCGATAAGGAAATTCACTTTTTTGACTGATGAGCCCAGCCAAAAATCTATTTTTTCTGAAAACAATCGGCTGGTAAATTCTTTCCCTTTTTCATCCAAAAGAATAACCAAATCTGCATTGTCAATTTGGTTTAGAAGCAATTTTGCTTCCTCTTTTTTAAGTAAATCTGGAGATAGATTTTTTGCGTTTTTGACATCAGGAATTTCAATAATCTCGAAATTCCAGTGTTTCGGAATGCGTGGTAAGTAATTGGAAATAAGGCTGGTAATCTCGCGGTCATCGGTTTTTCCTATACAAATGAGATTGAATTTCATATGGTTTCTGTATATTTGCGGTCTGCAAATGTAAATAAAATGGAGATAAAAAAGTTCAAAATATTTCAGAAAATCCATGGTTTTTTAGATGGAATCCATTTACCAATGCTGGATATTTCTCTCTGGGGGCTTTTAGAAATTTATGTAGGGGGAATATTTCAGAAGCAAATCATTAGACAAGCAGCAAGCGTTTCTTGGAGCTTTTTTTTAAGTCTTTTTCCGCTCATTTTGTTTATTCTTTCAGTATTGCCGTATTTACCTCATTATGAGGAACTTTATCATTATATTTTCAATGAACTGATGCCTCGTATTTTGCCAGACCATATGCTGGAAGATGTGACAGGGTATATTGAACAAAATATCATGCCCAATATTGCGCGGATGAGCTTGTTTACCATCGCTTTGGTGCTTATTTTCGCTACGAATGGCACTTACGCCCTTATCAATGGTTTTAACCATGATACGGATACGCAGCGAGGGCTGATCAGGGAGTATTTGCTTGCTTTTTTAATTACAGCAAGTTTCACAGTGGCTATCGTGATGTGTCTTTTGGGGATTTACTATGCCGAAGTCGTTTTTAAATTATTGATGCCTGAATATCCTAGTAATTGGTTTTTTTCTAACTTGACAGTGATTATTGGGTATTTTTCATTTCCTTTGGTTTATTGTCTGGCATTGGCGCTTTTGTATTGGGTTGGCTCTGTGGAAATTACAAGGTTTAAACAATCTATCCCAGGGGCTATTCTTACCACAGTTTTGTTTATGGTAGTTACCTATTTTTTTGCATTTTATGTCAGTGAGATAGCGAGATATAATGTCCTTTATGGCTCGGTAGGTTCTATGATTTTATTGATGATTTGGGTGGATGTGAATGTTGTGCTGATAATGTTTGGAAATGAGTTGAATTTAGCGATAAAACGAATACACGATTCCAACAAGCAGAAAAATAGCAGTGTCCAAGACGAAAAAATAGATTTTCAGATATAGTTTAAATATTATAAATAAAAAGAGCAGCTAAAATTTTAGTTGCTCTTTTTTATTTTATTTAAAGATTATTAAATAGAATTAT
>CAUQMH010000079.1:0-7008 GCA_963519075.1 uncultured Flavobacteriaceae bacterium | reverse complement strand
GACTGGGACTGTGTGATTTTTGATGAATACCATTTTGGTGCATGGCGAGACAAGTCTAAAGACCTTTTTGATAAAGAAGAAAAGGAAGAAATAGAGGAAATACAGCAAGAGATAAAAGAACTGGAAGCTGAAGAATCTGGTAAAGCGGAGGATTTTAGCTATTTTGATGAAGGACTATTACCTATCACTACCAAGCATTATCTTTATCTTTCAGGAACTCCGTTTCGTGCCATCGCAGGGGGAGAATTTATAGAGGAACAAATCTATAACTGGACTTATTCTGATGAGCAAAAAGCTAAGGCAGAATGGAAGGGTGAGAACAATCCATATGCTTCACTCCCAAGAATGGTCATGATGACCTACCAAATTCCTGATGAAATAAAGAATGTAGCTGCTAAAGGAGAGTTTGATGAGTTTGACCTCAATACTTTTTTCTCAACCGAGGGAAAAAATAAAGAGGCTGTTTTCAAATATGAAGATGAGGTACAAAAATGGCTGAACCTTATCCGTGGACAATTTTCGGGTAATATAGAGTCTGACCTAAAACAAGGTAAGAAAAAACCGCCAATGCCTTTTTCGGATACACGACTACTGGGGATTCTACAGCATACTTTTTGGTTCCTGCCTAATGTGGCATCCTGCTGTGCTATGGCAAATTTACTAGCCAAGGCACAGAATAATTTTTTCCATGATTATGATATTGTTGTGTGTGCAGGAAAAGAAGTAGGAATAGGTGTAGAAGCACTGAAGCCTGTGAAAAAAGCTATGGGTAATCCATTAAAAACTAAGACTATTGTTCTTTCCTGTGGGAAACTGACTACTGGAGTGTCTGTACCGCCTTGGTCAGGGATTTTGATGCTGAGAAACACTTCTAGTCCAGAAACTTATTTCCAATCTATTTTTAGGGTGCAGACACCTTGGGTTATCAAAAATCCAAATGGAGACAGTCCAAACCAGCAGGAAATCATTAAAAATGAATGCTATGTATTTGATTTTAGTATCAATAGAGCTTTGAAACAAGTGGCATCCTATGCCCATAGTCTTAATGTAAATCCTAATGTTTCTTCAGAAGAAAAGGTAGCAGAGCTTATCAGTTTCCTGCCTATATTGGCGTATGATGGAAGTAGTATGAAGGAAATAAATGCTGCGGATATCTTAGACATTGCTAGTAGCGGGACTTCTGCTACTCTGTTAGCTAGACGATGGGAGTCCTCATTATTGGTAAATGTAGATAATGTTACTTTGCAGAAACTTTTAAGTAATAAAGAGGCTTTGCAAGTATTAGAAAATATAGAAGGATTCCGAAGTCTGAGCCAAGATATAGAAACCATCATCAATAAATCTGAAAAAGTAAAGAAAACAAAGAAAGAGTTTGCAGAGGCGGGAGAAGAAATGGATTCTAAAACCAAAAAAGAAATAACAGAAGAAGAGAAAGAATACAAGAGTAAAAGGAAACAGATTCAGGAGAAATTGATAAAATTTGCAACAAGAATTCCTGTCTTTATGTATTTGTCTGAACATAGGGAGCAGACTCTTAGAGATGTTATTACTAAATTAGAGCCAGAACTTTTCAAAAAAGTAACAGGGATAGAGGTAAAAGATTTTGAACTCCTGCAAAATTTGGGACTGTTTAATAGCGTGATGATGAATGATGCTGTATTGAAGTTTAAATACTATGAAGATGCCTCACTTGTCTACACAGGAAAAGTCACATATGAAGGCTTACGATTCATAGGAGCATTTGATACAGTAGTTCCTGTCAAGGAGTATGTAGAGGAATAAGTGAGTTATGTCTAATTATAAAAACAGTATAGAATCATCTATAAGGTAGGAGAATATACGGCTTATAAATTTTATGAATAAGTAGATGGGTAGCCTTGTTTATAGATTTATATGATAGATTAATAAATATAGAAAATATTATTTAAATTTAAATAGTAGTAGATTATATTAATAGAGCTATCCTTAAGATAAGGTTTAAATATTATGGGTTTAATGCCAATATTACGAATAAATTTAAACTTTTTGTAGTAGTTCATGAGATTTCAAAATTATGAAAATGCTCAAATAAAAATGACAAGTTTTACCCAACTACACTATGGGAAAACTTGTCATTATATTTAATCTGATGTGTTGATAGGTGTACCCTCACAGTCTTTAAAAAGTTCGTGGTATTTATCTGTAATTTTTTGTTTAAGGTAGTAAAAAGTAGTCATTAGATTATTGTATCGAATGAATTCACGGAACTTTTTCTTGTGTCTATTTTTGGTACTATCAGAACCAAAATTTCTATTCCAGTAAGTATATTCTAACTGATTACCCAAATATTCTTTCTCTGCTTTTGATAAATTTGAGGTAAAACGATTATCCACGATGACTAGCTGGTCAAATCTTTTGAGAAAATCTAGAAATAGGGATTGTAGCTTTTTAGAGTCATATAAATCTAGAAAAGTTATAATTCCTAAATCTTTATTTTTCAACTGTTTATGGTTGTGTTTTATCTCAATTCTGAGCAAAGGATAATCCAAATTATTCTGAGCACCTTTGTCATAAATTTTAAATGTACTATTGTCCATTTTGAACTTTTTCATCAGAAAACCTTTGTTGTCTTGAAAGAAATAGTGAGGTTTAAAATTCCATAGAAGAATATTATTTTTAATGATTTCTTGAACTGACCGCTCTAATTTTAAGTTAAATCCAAATTCTAAAGAAGTGATTTTTGTATTGATAAAATCATATTCAGGGATTTGTTTTTGCAAGTTATTTAATGCTTGAGTTATCTCACAATATGAGAAGTCATTGTAGTTGATGTCTTGTCCTATTGTATTTGAATTGTGATACTTGTGTAAGGAATTTTCTATGTATGCTCCATTTTGAGTAATTACATAAGTCAATGTTCCGATTTGTCCTACAATAGGATAAATAGAGTGCTCAAGCCTGTCATTTTTAATGTCATTACTGTTAATAGTACAATTAAATTCATGATTCTTCTTTATAATTTGTTCGAATTTTACTTTTTCTGTAAAATAAATTCTAATATTATCTTGCATATATTAAATTTTTTGTGATTAATAAATAAGTTTTCTTGTGTTATATTTAAATAACACATAATCAATGTTTTCATAAAAAATGTTTTTTTAGATTTTGGATAAGTCAGGGCAAAGATGTGCACCTCATTGCCTTGAGCTGTTTATCCTAAGAATTTTGATAGTGGAAAGCTATGCTGAAACTTGGTCATTGAGAAATGTATCTACATCTTTTTTTCTGTATAATACTTTTTTCTTACCTACTTTTGTAGCAATGATTTTTCCTTTTCTTGTCCAATCCCAAAGACTTGTTTGCGAACACTGTAAGTAGTCACATACCTCTTTGCGTGTCATCAAGTCTTTGTTATTAGACTTTTCTCCCGAAACCGACTGGAACTTTTGTAGTTCTTCTCTGATGCCTGAAATTATCATCTGTGATAGTTGTTCAGGGCTTATTTGGATTAACATATTTGTTTCCATAATTATGATATTAAAATTATGAGGCAAATATATTGGCTTCTTTATTCGGTGAAAATTCGGATTTATTCGGGTGAAGAATTGATGTGTAATTGAATAGATTTTTCTATATCGTTTGAATAGTTATCAGAATTAGAAAAGTTTGTGAGAGGCATAGTTTTATTAAATCTCTCATTGAGGTATTGTATGTATTCTTTTTGTTTTAAATGGCTTTTTAATATATGATTCTTACAATTATTATTTCTAAAAATACCAGCAGTCACAGCCCCAAAACCTCGTTCTCCATTACTTACATTAAACTCTTCTAACATAGAATAAAACCAATCTTCTGCTTCTTTATTTCTGAAAATATTTTTACAATAAGGTTGATTGGTATTTTGAGATAAAGATTCAATAGTGACAGTGTTTTCCAAGAGTTCAGGAAAAATATTCGTAATAATTCTTTTAATATTGGGGTAAAGAGATGTATTAAACTCTAAAAAATGAGAGGCTGCGAATTTTTGAAATTCATTGCTATTTTGTTTCCAATCACCATCCTCTAATATGTCATTCAAAAAAGCATTAGAATCATTAATCTTGTTAATAAAATCTATACATAAAACCTTTGCTTTATGTTCTTCAAGGGTTTTTATAGTGTCTAAAAAAGATTTAGCGATGAGGTCTTCAATGGGTGGTCTGAAACTATAGAGGTAGCGGTAAAAATCATTCTCCCAAACTTCTTTATCAAAAAAAGTGTCAAACTCACTATAATTTAAAGATGTGTGAAAATATCCCTCATCTTCTTTATTTTTTTCATACTCTTCTTTACTTATATATTTTATACATAATTCATCTTCATCATTGGTAATAGTAAAATAGATTTTTTTTGCTTTAGGTTCTTGGTTTTCCCATGGTATAAATTGTTTAACCATTTCATCTAAATCATATAAAGAAGTAATAATCATATTGCTGTATTCTATATTTTCAATCATTTTCAATCATTTTCTATCCTTGCTTTTATTTTTCTCAAAGTATCTAAAACATTCTCTTCTTTTGGTAAGCTACCATAAACTAGATGTTTGAAATCTGTATTATAAGTATTTGATAATTCTTTCCAAACTTCTTCTAAATTTTTGAAAATTAAGGCGTTTTTCAGTGGTTGGGAAAGCCAGTTGTTATTGTTTTTATAGCTTAAAACATCATCTTTTCTTACTTTTTCCAGCATTTCAGGGAAATCACTGCTTTCAAAGAATGTTATGATTTCTTCGTTTTTCAATAATTGGTGTAAATCATAGATATGTCTTATTTTACTTCTTAAATCTTGTATTGGATTTTCGGTATAAGAGAAACGGACAAGACTCATGATTTTCTCACAAAAAGTGCGTTTAGGATTAAGAACCGAAACATCAAATGGTTCTAAACAGAATTCTTTTATCATTTCTTGTTGATGGTTTTGTTCCATCATTTCTGTAATAAAAGTTCTGATTTGGCGTTTTTCATTTGGTTCAAAATATCCAAGCCAAGAAGCTTCTACAATAATAACATCTCTAATTTGCCCAAAACTGCCCTCAAAGTTTCGAGAATAAGAATGTGCGGTTTTCCTATTCATTCCCATTTTTTGTGTCACTCCACTGATTGGGATTTCAGGCAGAACCTCATTTACTACTTCAGATATTTTTTTGATTTTATTTTTGAGCTGATTGGGAGTTTCTTCACTGGATTTTATTACAACAAGGTCTATGTCCTCTGAAAATCGTTCAATGACCTTATAGCATTTTGAAAGAGCTGTACCGCCCTTGAAAATAGAATATTCAGCCACAGGACTGCTGAAAATCTGTTTCAAAGCATAACAAACCCAATAGTCTTTTTCTACATAAATATCTAATATTCCCATTTGCTGAGCTGTAAATCTTACCGCTTCTTGGAATTGTTTTTTATCTTCGTGTAGTTTCATTTGATGTTCCAGTTTTTGGCGTTAGGCAGAATGTTTTCAATGCCCTGAATTTCGTATGTAGAGATGGGATTTAGCGAGGTTTTTAAATCATCTGTATTGATATTCATTTTTTCTAAAATCGCTCCTAAAATCGCCCTTGTTGATGCTGGGTATTTCATTGATAATCTTATCATTATTTTAAAATCTTTTTCTTCAAAGTCTTTGAAAATTTCTATTAGTCTGACTATGACTTTTTCGGGTGTCGTATCAGGAATGTTTTTAATAAATCTTAATATATCAAGAAGTTGAAGGTAAGGTATATTTTCTTTATTAATCGTGTTTTTTTGTTGTACCATAGAAATATTGAATATACCTCTTTTAAATGGTGAACGGATATTGTTTTTCCCAATTTGAATACTATTACTAATCTGTGTTGTAAATCCTAATTCATTGTAAATACTTAATCCTGTGAGGTAACCTATTGTTTTTCCATTGTCTACAAGCAGGTCTTTAACAATTTGATAATTATTGGGATTCAGTTTACCAAAACGGGTAATCTCAGGTTTGTAGAATTTTCCTTTGGATAGTTTTTCTATTTTTCCAGATTTAGCCATTCGGTTTAAGGCTTTGATAATAGCCTCTTTATTCTGTTTTTCTTCGGTTAAAAAATCAGAATAGGTGAAAATATAACCTTTAGGCAGGTAATTTATTTTATCGTTTATGAACTGCGTAGTTGTCAATGTCTTTATTTTATTCTACAAAGATATAAAAAGTCCAGTTTATTGCATAAAAAACTGGACAAAATATTAGGCGATATTCATTGTGTTGTTGTTTTGTGTTTGTTCTTCTTGTTCTAATTTTTTACTCATTTCCTCTATTTTTTCTTGTAATGCTCGTATTTGTTCTGATTGTAGGTCATATTTTTGCAATTTCTCATTTCTTGATTTTATACTTTCTTGTCTTAAATGTTCATGTTCACTAGTTGGCTTGAAATAAGTTTTTTTGTTTTAAAGTAGTTTACTGAAATTTACTTTTTTGAAAAAGATAATAAAAAAGTATTTATAAATTTTAGCAGGGAAATGATTTTTAATTCATCAGAAATCATTATTTTTGACATCAAAATATAAACTATGAATTCTTACAAAAACCCTCTTGAAGAGCGCTATTCTAGCGAGGAGATGCTTTATAATTTTTCACCTGAGAATAAGTTTCGCACTTGGAGACAGCTTTGGATTGCTCTTGCTGAAATCGAAAAAGATTTAGGTTTAGATATTTCTGATGAGCAGATAGCACAGCTGAAAGAACAAGCCCAAAATATAGACTTTGCTAAAGCAGCCGAATACGAAAAGAAATTCCGCCATGATGTGATGGCGCATGTGCATACTTACGGAGATGCCGCTCCTCTGGCGAAGGGAATCATCCACCTTGGGGCTACTTCTGCGTTTGTGGGGGATAATACTGATTTGATTCAAATCCGTGATGGGCTGCTCATTATCCGCAAACAACTGGTGAATGTTATCAAAAAATTGTCCGATTTCGCACTGAAATATAAAGACCTTCCTACGCTTGGTTTTACGCACTTTCAGCCAGCGC
>CAUQMH010000078.1:0-7119 GCA_963519075.1 uncultured Flavobacteriaceae bacterium | reverse complement strand
ATATAATCTATATTTAATAAAAATATTATTTGTAATAGGAAAAGAACTATAGGAACCATTATATCAACAAGCGTCTGGATATATGCTAAATACTTATTTTTTTTCTCTTTAGGCGAGGAAATAGAAATTATAAATATAGGTTCGTACTCCATGAATAATCCAGTGTTGGTTTTTGATTCTGTGATTATTTTATACTCCGCAGCAGTTCTATAGACATTACAGGCATATTCTTTTTGGCTCAATTTAAATAAACCCTTAATTTTATTCCACATATTTACTTATATAAAATAATACATTACCTATTATTTAATAAATATAAAAACAAAAAATATTATTAATGTTAGTATAATAAACAGATTTAATATTTTATTGCCTTTAAAATTTTTATACAATCTTTTTACTTTTTGGGGAGGATAAAAATGATATATAATTATAAATTCTATGGACATTATACTTCCCATTACAAAATAATTCAAAAGTTTATTCTCGCCCATGCCAATAATTGTAAAATCTATTTTTAAGAGAGACATCAAAGATAAAAATACTATATGTAAACATATTATAACAGCTGTTATAGAAGAAAAATAAGCTATATTTTTTGTTTGCTTCCCTTCTCTATAATACTTAAAAAACATTAAGATTAAATATTTCATTTGTAGTATATTCCTTTATCAGCCCTTTTCTTCTTATTTTCTTTCTATTTTGATACTATCTTTTACAAAAACATCTTCTATAAGTACTTTATAATTAGTTTTGTTTTCAATATTTAATTTCTCAATATTATACACAAACTTATGTAATAACTTCAGCTCCATACTATTATTAAGTCTGTATCTCATTTTATGAAAAGGGTATGTATATTTTTCTCCTATTTTTAGGAGATTGCTATTTTCTATTTTATAAGATATTTTTCTCCTTTCCTTGCTTTTTATCAATACTATCGTAGGCAATATTTCTTGTATGAAAGCTGTATCCTGAAACTTAAATTCCTCCTGATACACTCTATATAACATTTGAGAATAAGTACTATTATCTTCTTCTTTCTCGATTACCAATGTTGGTTTGGCATCATTCATTAAATCATCCGAAGAATGACCTGACTGCCCTCTATCCAAAGCTTCTTTTTCATAGTCGAAAGTTTTTCTTGGAATGATTTCCTTCTTTTTGGGTATAAACATCAAAAAGTCATCCTTTGTATCATTATAATACTCAAAATCCACCTTCTTATTTTCTATATCAACATTATACTTTAATTGTATCTTATCCCTTCCACATTCAGGTTTGTTACAAGACCCCATAGCCATATATAACAATATTAAATACATTCTCATTTCAAAAAAACTTTTCATAATTTTCATCATTATATTTACTTATATAAAAAATGTATTTAGAGCATTATCAAACTCTGTGGATGTATCTTATCGTAATATGTATCTTGTGAAAGTATACCTCAAACTATCTTCTTCGTATATGTTATAATGATTTGAAATGTATAGAGAATCTCCATAAATAATGTATCTACTTCCCATTGGTCCATCTTTATCAATAGAATATTCTTGCTTTGTTTTTTATTTCTTATATATGGATAATGTACCCATGCCAATTGAGGGTCTTGTTTAGTATAGTATTCATACTTTTTAGGATTATTAGTTTCTTGGAGGGATTGAAATCTTTCTTCATCTTCTTCTCCAAGTTTCATTGCTTCTCCATAAAATACTCTTTCTTTAACTTTTGAATGTAAATCTTTGTAATCTATAATTGTTTTCTCTAAATCAAGAGTGCTGATAGTTTTAGTCTTATTATTACATGCTGTAAGACTTAATAATAACAATAGAATTTTTATATTTTTCATTATTTTGTCTTTTTTATTTTAGAAGAGCAGGCGGGTCGTATTCTCTGTCTGTCAGTATTTTATCTGTTATTGTGTCCAATATGGTCTCTCTCACGAGATATTCTTTTTCTTTTCCATCATTGAAAAATACCAATATTGAAGAAATCTTTTGTTGTTTTGTGTAAAATATTGCTGCACCTCTTCTCAGTCGGGATTGTCTAGACTTTATAAAGTCAGACTCTCCCATCATTTGTTTCTCGCCACTTTCATAGTATTCAATATCATAATAATGGTTAGGTTCTTTTTGTAATGTAGAAACACTTTTTATAGAACCTGTCGGGTAAAACTCGGTTGCTTTTTCGGTTATCCCATTTTTATTATAAAGCATTTCCCAAATTAGCATATCTCCATCATATGTTTTAGAACTTACCAAAGTATCATTTTTGAATTTTTTTTTCTACTTTGTAGCCATCAATATTATCAATTTCTATTCTGTCTTTTTTCTCGCAAGAAACTAAAACTAAACTTAATACAAAAAATACAATTTTATTCATAATATATTTAATCTGTTGCATGAGCAGTTAGATATCATTTATTTAGTGATAACACTATATTTCTCGACAGGATAAAATAATAAATCAGAACCTTTGTCCTCGTATACAATCACAGGAATAGGCGGCTCATAAAAATTATCTTGAAGAACGCCATTATTTATAGTATCAAAAATCGTTTCTCTGGTAAGAAATTCATTTTTCCTATTATGTGCAAATATTGATATGTTGTAGGATTCTTTTGTCTTGCTAAAATAAATCCATCCTTGTTTACGAAGAGGCATAAGGTTATGATTTTCATATACTAAATCTACTACTCCCACACTTGCCATCACTCCGTTTTCATAAAAAGTCTCTGTATAATAGTCTTTTGCATCTTTTACAAATGAATATTTTACTTTTATTTTTTTATTGGGATAATATTCAAGTATTTTATAGATGGTATCATTTTTATAAAAAACTTCCATCTGTAATATTCCTTTCTTGTCAAAAGATTTGGAATTGACTATTTTCCCTGATTTGAATTCTTTTCTTACTTTATAATCTTCGAATTTAAATTCCTCTACATAATCTTTTTTCTCACAAGAAATCAAAATCAAACTTAATACTAAAATTACAATTTTATTCATAATATATTTAATCTGTTATGCAAATAATCGTATGATTATCAAACGATTAAATGCAATGAGCTATTTAGGACAAAAATACGCAAAAATATCAGAATATTACAAATAGTTAATATTTTGGTTTTTAGGCGAATACAAACTTTTAAGAGCTAAAAAGAAGCAAAATTATATTTTCTGCCGTATCTTCCTTACCTTTGTATTTTATTTATAAATGCAATGGCAGAGCGAGAAATAAACATCAAAAAAGAAATTTTTGTAAAAAATGCACATCTCAATAACTTGAAACATATAGATGTCTGCATTCCGAAAAACAAACTGGTGGTCATCACAGGAGTTTCTGGTTCAGGGAAATCTTCCTTGGCTTTTGATACTATCTATGCCGAGGGACAGCGCCGATATGTGGAGAGTCTAAGCTCGTATGCAAGGCAGTTTTTGGGTAAATTAGAAAAACCCAAAGTAGATGATATCAAAGGACTTGCGCCCTCCATTGCCATTCAGCAGAAAGTCATTTCCTCCAACCCTCGCTCCACAGTGGGCACCTCTACAGAGATTTACGACTATTTGAAACTGCTTTTCGCAAGGATAGGGCGTACTTTTTCGCCTGTTTCAGGGCAGGAGGTAAGGAAAGACAGCGTTTCTGATGTGATAGATTTTATCCAGAAAAACGAAGGAAAAACCTACACACTTCGCTCACCGCTGCATTATGAAACAGATACCTTTAAAAATACACTCAACACCCTGAAACTTTCAGGATTTACCCGCTTGGAAATCAATGGAAACACGGCAAGTATAGAGGATTTGGAAGCGTTTAATTTCGTTCCTGAAAAAGGTATGGACATTCATCTCATCATAGACCGATTTTTGTATGAAGATGATGAAAGTTTCCTCCAAAGGCTGGCAGATTCTATCCAGATTGCATTCTACGAAGGACGAGGCTATTGTTCTTTGAAAGATGCTGAAAACGAGAAGGTTACCAATTTTTCTAATAAATTCGAACTGGACGGAATAGAGTTTTTAGAACCGAATATTCATTTTTTCAGTTTTAATAATCCGTATGGAGCCTGTCCTTCCTGTGAGGGCTATGGCAAGGTCATCGGCATCGATGAAGATCTAGTAATTCCGAATAAAAATTTATCCATTTTTGAGGATGCAGTTGCCTGCTGGAAAGGAGATACCATGAAAGAATGGGAAACGATGTTTATAAAAAAAGCAAAAGATTTTCCTATTCATAAGCCTTATTTTCAGCTGGATAAAGAACAAAAAAAACTCCTTTGGCAGGGAAATGGCGATGCAGATTTTCCTTGTATCAATCATTTTTTCCAAATGCTGGAGGACAATCTCTATAAAATCCAATACCGAGTGATGCTTTCCCGCTATCGTGGGAAAACCACCTGCCCAGTCTGTGAAGGGCTGAGGCTGAGAGAGGAGGCCTCTTGGGTAAAAATAGATGGACACAGCATTCAGGCTTTGGTGGATTTGCCACTGGATGAGCTTTTACCACTGGTCAAAAATCTTAAACTAACTCCGCATGAGCAGGAAATCGCAAAGAGACTTCTCTACGAAATCACCACGCGATTAGAGTTTTTGCTGAAAGTGGGACTCGGATATTTGACCTTGAATAGAACTTCTAATACGCTTTCTGGTGGAGAAAGCCAGAGGATTAACCTCGCTACCAGCCTCGGAAGCTCGTTGGTTGGTTCTATTTATATACTAGATGAGCCGAGCATTGGTCTGCATTCTCGTGATACAGAAAACTTGATAGAAGTCCTTAAAAACCTTCGTGATTTAGGGAATACGGTGATTGTCGTAGAACACGATGAGGATATCATGAGGGCGGCAGATTTCATTATAGATATCGGCCCTGAGGCAGGTTTCCTAGGAGGAGAGCTGGTTTTTGCAGGAAATTTTGAAGAGTTAAAAAAATCCGATACGCTTACAGCCCAGTATCTTACAGGAAAATTAGAAATAAAAATTCCTGAAAAACGCAGAAAATCAAAGGAATTTATCAAAATCAAAGGCGCTAGACAAAATAACTTGAAAAACATAGATTTGGACATTCCGCTGGAGAGTTTTGTGGTAATATCAGGCGTTTCTGGTAGTGGGAAATCTACCCTTATGAAGGAGGTTTTGGCGAATGAAATACAGATTCAGCTCGGAATGGGCGGTAAAAAGGGAGATTATGACAGCGTGGAGTTTCCTTCTTCTTTGGTTAAAAATATAGAACTCATAGATCAGAACTCAATCGGAAAATCCTCTCGTTCCAATCCTGTTACTTACCTAAAAGCCTATGATGATATTCGTGATTTATTCGCAAAACAAAAGGCAGCTGCCATACAAGGGCTGAAGCCAAAGCATTTCTCGTTCAATGTAGATGGCGGAAGATGTGATGAGTGCAAGGGAGAAGGAGTGATTACTGTGTCCATGCAGTTTATGGCGGATATAGAGCTGGTGTGCGAGCATTGTAAGGGAAGCCGCTTTAAGTCAGAGGTTTTAGAAGTGAAATATCATGAAAAAAACATTTCTGATATTCTGCACCTTACCGTAGATGATGCTGTCCAGTTTTTTACCGAAAGCGGCGACAAAAAAATAGTAACCAAACTAAAACCTTTGCAAGATGTAGGCTTGGGATACCTTCAGCTGGGACAAAGTTCATCCACGCTGTCAGGCGGAGAAGCGCAGAGGATAAAACTGGCTTCCTTCTTGGTAAAAGGCGTAACCACGGAGAAAACTTTATTTATATTTGATGAGCCGTCCACAGGGCTTCATTTTCATGATATTAGCAAACTTATGGTTTCCTTGCAGTCACTTATTGATCTTGGGCATTCTGTCATCGTGATAGAGCATCAGCCTGATATCATAAAATGCGCAGACTGGATAATAGATGTAGGGCCAGAGGCAGGAAAACACGGCGGCGAGATTGTTTTTGCAGGAACTCCAGAGGAATTAGCTAAAAACAAGAAATCTCAAACGGCAAGATTTATTAAGGAAAAATTATAAAAGTGAATTTAGTCTAATATTTTCACGGCTTTTTTGTCCTCTCCAATGGCTACGAGGCTGAATTCTCCAAGGACACACAGCTCTCGGCGCTCGGAGTACATCTCTTCGGAGAAGACTTCCACGCTTACTTTTAGGCTGGTGTTTCCTATGGATTTTACTTTACCGATGAATTCCACTAGTGAACTTTCTGGCACAGGTTTTCGGAATTCTGTATGGTCGCACGCCTTTATTACAAAGGCTTTTCGTGCAAACCTCGTCGCGGTGATGAATGCCGTCTCTACCATCTGCTCCATGATAGCGCCGCCGAACATGGTTTCGTGGTGGTTGGCAATTTTAGGGAAAACCACTTTGAAAATTCGGGTTTCTGCATTCTGTATTTTTTCTTCTAAATTCATTTTTTAATGGAAGTTTTTATAGTTTTTAGGTTAAAAATTAAGCAAAAATATCATTAAAATGAGAAGAAAACACCGCCTGTAAGCACTGTGTAGTGTTTTCGGATAGGGACAATCGGTTTTGTGTGGATGATGTTTTGATAAGAAAGCCATATTCCGAAGTGTTTCGTTACGGAATGCTTTACATCTATACTATACGCGATGCGCGGGTTTTTTATGTTGCTGTCAGGCTTGAAATGCGTGTATCCACTTGTAATTATATTCCATTTTTCACCAAAATTAAACTTAAAACTCGCAAATATCTGCCCTTTTATGCTCCTTTGTTGTTCCGTTTTGTCTATATCTTGTAGGTCAGGATTGGGAACGCCGTTGTAGTTCCATTTCTCGTATTCGTAGAAGAGACCTATTCCTGTGGAAAGTGTTACTTTACTCGTATGAAAAATTCTGTAACGAGACTGGAGACCTCCTGCGGTGCGTATTTTCAGTCCTCGGCTGGGCGCCCAGACTGCTTCCGCGAAAGGATAGAGTTCTATGGCTGGTCTTACCAAATAGCGGTATTCGGTGTGGATGTGGCCACTGCTCACATTCAGTTTCTTGCCATAAGTGGAGAATTCCATCTGATTGATAATCGTGATATACTTCTTTTTGTTGAGCAAGAAGTTGATATTTGCATTATTTTTAAAGTTAAAAACATTTTCTTTTTCCGTTTTGAAGTTGAGTTC
>CAUQMH010000077.1:0-7131 GCA_963519075.1 uncultured Flavobacteriaceae bacterium | reverse complement strand
ACCAAACACAGGCTCACAAATCCTGAATTCCTAGAACGATACAAAAAAATCTTAAAGAAAAACGCTGTGATTCACCTAAAAACGGATTCTGAATTTCTGCACGGATATACTCTAGGACTGCTGCAAGGGCTCGGACACGAGATTTTATCCGCACACCACGACATCTATGGTGCGCCTGAATACGACCCAGAAACACCGCTGCTTAGAGAGGTGAGAACCTACTACGAGGAGCTTTTCTCTTCCAAAGGGAAAACCATCACTTACATTAAATTCAGAATTAAATAAAAACTGATTATCATATATTTACAAGTTCAAAAAAATCACTACTCTGGATATGACAGCAGAAAAAATCATTTTAGGTATAGACCCAGGAACCACCGTGATGGGATTTGGTATCATTTCTACAAAGGGCAGTAAAATGGAGCTGGTCTCCATCCACGAACTTGTGCTAAAAAAATATCCCAATCACGAAACAAAACTAAAATATATTTTCGAGAAAACCCTAGCGCTCATTGATGAATATCATCCCGATGAAGTCGCTCTGGAAGCACCTTTTTATGGGAAAAATGTGCAGAGTATGCTGAAACTTGGGAGGGCGCAGGGAGTGGCGATGGCAGCCAGTTTATACCGTGATATTCCCATCACAGAATATTCGCCCAAAAAAGTAAAAATGGCGATAACAGGAAATGGAAATGCCAGCAAGGAGCAGGTAGCTGCTATGCTGAAAAACCTGCTGGGTCTCAAAGAATTTCCAACCAAATATTTAGATGCGTCCGATGGACTTGCGGTGGCTGTTTGCCATTATTTTAATTCTAATAAAACGGAAAAAAGCGCTTCATATTCCAGCTGGGATAGTTTTATCAAACAAAATCCTGACCGAATCAAATAAATCTATCCGCATGAAAAAATTATTTTTGGTTTTCTTTACTTTCTTCATTTGTTTTATGAAATCACAAGACATCGTTTCTATCATTAAAAATAATCCTTCTAAAAGAACCGATTTAAAAATTAAATTTAACGAGGAAAATCCACACCACTATATTCCCATTTCTGTCATCAATGGAAAGGAAAAAGGACCTGTATTCACTATCTTGGCAGGAGTCCACGGATACGAATATCCTCCTATAATGGCGGTTCAGGAACTAATGAAAGAGATAGATCCAGCCAAACTAAAAGGAACACTGATAATTTTACCCATAACGAACATTGGTGCTTTTTATGAGCGTGTCCCTTACCTGAACCCTACGGACAAGAAAAACCCAAACACCTCATTCCCAGGAAAAGAAAACGGCACCATCACGGAGCAAATTGCAAATTATATCACTAAAAACATTATCCCTATTTCAGATGTTTTTCTGGATATTCACGGAGGCGATGCCAATGAGGATTTGGTTCCTTTTGTCTGCTACTATGACAACAAAGATTCTGCTGAAAAAACCAAAACAGCCTTAAAACTTTCAGAGGCGTCTGTGCTGCCTTATATCGTGAGTTATCCTTATAACATTACTAAAACAGAACCAGCGCTTTACGCCTTTAAACAAGCGGTTCAGAATGATGTCGCTGCACTGAGCCTTGAAGCTGGAAAACTTGGAGTAAATGGAGCTCATGAAGTAAAATTACTGAAAGAATCCATCTACAACATGATAGGAATGATGAAAATGTATTCTTCGGCGCCGTACAAAAAACCTGCCTCTCGTAAGACTTTCACGAAACAAACTTATATAAAAGTGCCTGTGAATGGGATTTTCCACAGTAAGCACAAGGCTGGTGAACAAGTGAAAAAAGGCGAAGATTTGGGCTACATTACGGATGAGTTCGGAAATTTACTTCAAAAAATATCCGCGCCAGAAAGCGGAATGATTCTTTACAAAATAGGAACTCCTCCCGTAAACAAAGGAGAAACCATGTTCTGCATCACTTGGTAAAATAAAAAACTCCACTCGATGATAGAGTGGAATTTTCGTTATACCATTTTTGATTTTATTAGAACCAAGCAGCCAACATCGTGGTAATGAAGAAATTATTCTTAACATTTGGATGAGACTGGTCTATCTTTTGGAAAATAGGGTCTTTAGATTGTAAGTTTCTGAATTCCAAACGCCACATCAAGTTTTTATTGATTAAATAATCAAAGTTTACTGATGTTCCCCAGATTTGGAATCTCTGTCCTCCTCCGAATGTCATAATATCTTTAGAATCATCAAAATACTCCACTCTTCCCGCTGTAGAGAATTTAGGCGTAAAATAATATTTCGCTAAGATGTTAGGAGACCACCAGAAATAGTGCTTGTTAGAACCTTCTGCAGACTGCTCTGCACCAACATCAAACACGAACTGAAATTCTAACTTATCACTCGCCTTGTAGTTAGTGTAGAAATTATTGAAATATCTCATTTTAGTTTCGGTAGCTGGGTCTTTTCCTATATAAGCAGAAGAATTAAAGAACCAATTTTCATTCGGTTGGTAAGCCACTCTCGCCCCAAATGCCGGCAATTTTGTGTTACTATTTTGTCTTTTGATTATCTGCCATCCATTATAGACTCCTCCCATGAAAGTCCATTTATTATTATCTGTAATATAGGTAATCTGCGCCCCTGTCATGAAGAAAGGCTCTTGTGCTACAGCGATGGTTCTTGTCAAAGCGAGATTATCTTTGCTGATTTCTCCTTCTGAACCGATGTAAGATGGCATCACCCCAGCATCTATCCAGAGATTTTTAGTTTTAGAAATTCTAAACCCGATGTTCGCTTCCTGAACCAGTTTCAGCATTCCTTGCTCTGCTGATAAGTTATCTTCTGGGTAAGTTCCCGCCATCAGGGCTATATTAGCACGCATATTGTCTGTTGCATATTCTGCTTTCAGCCTTGCGATGTTTACATTCACCTCATTGTGTCGGTTAAATGTATAAAAAAACGGCTGTCTGATGTGGTCTGCTCTCTGATTAAAATCATACGAGTAGAAAACCTCCGTATATCCAGAAATAGTGAAATTTGATAATTTGTTAGAAACCTCTTGTTTAGGCTCTTCCACTTGTAGCTGTTCCTTTTCTTCTCCTTCCTGAGAAAATAAATTTTGACTTATCAAAATCATTCCCAAATACACAATTGCTCTTTTCATATAATTATTGATTTTTTATGAATACAAAGGTAATTTTTTTTCAAAGATAATCAAGACTTAGCCACACTATTTTACTTTTTGAATAGCTCAAAATCCTTTATTTTTCATCTTTTGTGCACAAAAACTGTTATTTCTCATAAATAAAAACTACCAAAAAATAGGTCAATTATCCTTATATTTGCAAAAAATAAGGAATTATATGTCAAAGAGAAAAATGATTACCGCTGCCCTGCCTTATGCCAATGGACCTGTGCATATCGGGCATTTAGCGGGTGTATATATCCCTGCTGATGTTTATGCAAGATTTCAGAGAAATACGGGACAGGAAGTTGCCTTTATCTGTGGTTCTGATGAACACGGGATTCCCATCACCATTAGAGCAAAAAAAGAAGGCATCACTCCGCAGGATGTGGTGGACAAATATCATGAAATTATCAAAAAATCTTTTGCGGATTTAGGGATTTCCTTTGATGAATATTCCAGAACTACCTCCAAAAAACACTATGAAGTAAGTCAAGAATTCTTTCTAAACCTCTATAACAAAGGTAAATTCGAGGAAGAAATTTCTGAACAATTTTTTGATGAACAGGCAGGAGAATTCCTTGCCGACAGATATATCGTAGGAACATGCCCAAAATGCAGCAACGAAAACGCCTATGGCGACCAGTGCGAAAAATGCGGCTCTACCCTTTCGCCTACGGAACTTATCAATCCAAAATCCATGCTCAGTGGTAACACGCCTATTTTAAAGGAAACCAAAAACTGGTATCTTCCTCTAAACGAGTATGAAAACTTCCTGAACGAATGGATTATCAAAGGACATCAGGACGACTGGAAACCTAATGTATACGGACAAGTAAAATCTTGGCTCAATGACGGACTAAAACCAAGAGCTATGACTCGTGACCTAAACTGGGGCGTTCCTGTTCCGCTTCCAAATGCAGAGGGCAAGGTGCTTTATGTTTGGTTTGATGCGCCTATCGGTTATATTTCTTTCACGCAGGAATGGGCGGAGAAAAACGGCAAAAACTGGAAAGATTTTTGGCAAAATGAAGAAACAGACCTTATTCACTTCATTGGGAAGGACAACATTGTCTTCCACTGCATCATTTTCCCATCGATGATGAAAGCTCACGGAGACTACATCATGCCGAAAAATGTCCCTGCGTTTGAATTCCTTAACCTTGAAAATGATAAAATTTCTACTTCGAGAAACTGGGCTGTATGGGCTCATGAATATGTAGAAGATTTCCCTGACCAGCAGGATGCACTGCGCTACGCACTGCTTTCTTCGGCGCCAGAGACAAAGGATAATAATTTTACTTGGAAAGATTTTCAGACCAAAAACAACTCGGAATTGGTTGGGATTTTTGGGAATTTCATCAATCGTGTGACGGTTCTTACCCAAAAATATTACAACGGAATCGTTCCTCAGCCTAATGAATTTGAGCAAGTGGATAAAGACCTTTACCACGAAATACAGCAAATTCCAGAAAAAATCGGTAAAAACTTGGATGAATTCCGCTTCCGTGATGCCCTTACCGAGATGATGAATTTAGCAAGATTAGGGAATAAATACCTTGCAGATGAAGAACCTTGGAAAGTGATAAAAGACAATCCAGAACGCGTGAAAACACAGATGTTCTGCGCATTACAGGTCGCTGGAGCGCTGGCGTATCTGTGTGAGCCGTTCCTGCCTTTTACTTCCCAAAAAATGAAGTCTGGACTAAATCTCGGAAACAAAAACTGGTATGAAGTTCTAAACACGCCGCCTATCCCGACAGGGCACCAAATCAATGAAATGCCGCTGCTTTTCTCTAAAATAGAGGATGATGTGATAGAGGCTCAAATCAAAAAACTGGAAAACACAAAAATAAACAATCAAAAAACCAATCCTAACGCAAACCCTATGAAAGAACAAATTTCATTTGATGATTTTACGAAAATAGACCTTAGAACCGCTACAATTTTAGAAGCTGAAAAGGTAGAAAAAGCTGATAAATTACTAAAACTAAAAGTAGATACTGGCGTGGATGTTCGCACCGTGGTTTCGGGAATTGCAGAAAGTTTCAGCCCTGAGGAAATCATCGGCAAACAAGTGATGATTCTTCTAAACCTCGCTCCAAGAAAAATCCGAGGAATAGAATCCCAAGGGATGCTGTTGCTTACAACCAAACCAGATGGCAAACTATCTTTCGTGACGCCTGATGAAAAGGTAGAAAACGGAATAGAGATTGGCTAATTTTAGGCATAAGTATTTTGAAAATCTTATCATAAATCAATTTTTTGGATAGTTATTAACCATATCTTTGTATCAATAAAATTAGAAAATATGAAAAAGATAGCATCATTATTATTTATGGGTCTAATGGCTGTAAATTCATTTGCCCAAAATGTTTTAAAATCAGACCCTGCGCACAGCAGAATACAGTTTTCGGTAACTCACTTGGGAATCAGCGAAATTACAGGGAATTTTGAGAATGCTGCCCTAAGCATGAATGTAGATGAAAAGAATTTCACAAACTCTAAAATCAGTTTTGTAGTGGATGTGAATTCTATCAACACGCATATTGAGGCAAGGGACAACCATCTCCGAAACGAAGATTTCTTCGATGTGAAAAAATTCCCAGAGATGACTTTCCAAGGAAACAGCATCAAAGCGATAAAGAAAAATCTGTACCAAGTAATTGGAAATCTTACGCTTCACGGTGTGACTAAGCCTGTTACCGTGAATATGCTGTACAAAGGAATGGTGGTAAATCCTATGAGTAAGAAAAAAACTTATGGATACCAAGTGGTAGGAATTATCAAGCGTTCTGATTTTGGTATCGGTGGAGGATATCCAGAAGCGATGATTAGTGATAAAGTCCAAATAAAAGGAGACTTTGAAATGACAGCAGAATAAAAGTTTAGTTTTTTCATTATAAATTTAAAATTGCGAATTACCCTCAATAATAGAGGGTGATTTTTATTTCATAAGTCTCAGACAAATCACAAAAACTTTTCATTTCAAATTATTTATATATTTTTGCGCCCTAATTATTTTATATGGAGAATAAAAATCGTTGGTTCATAGCTATTGCGGCTATTCTTACCCATTTATTTTTGGGAACAGTCTATGCGTGGAGTTTCTTTCAGAAGCCTGTCAGCGAAGCCTATGGCTGGACACAGGGAGAAACTGCATGGGCTTTCAGTATTTCTAACCTGATGATGGGAGTGACATCGGCATGGTGCGGAGCAAAACTACATCAATTCAAACTAAAAAACCTCGCTACTATGGGAGCTGTGCTCTATGGGCTGGGATATATCGTTTCTTATTTTGCTCTAAAATTAGAGATTTTGCCTTTATTATACATTGGTTTCGGATTTATCGGCGGGATAGGTTTGGGAATGGCATATGTAACGCCTGTAGTGGCCGTATCAAGCTGGTTTCCAGACAAACAAGGTCTCGCTACTGGGCTGGTGGTCACAGGGTTTGGGCTGGGCGCTTTAATCATGTCTAAAATATTAGCTCCGTTTTTCTTGAATTTATTTGAGGAAAATCTGGCTGTTACTTTCCTTGCGATTGGCTGCATGCTGCTGATTGTTTTGCCGATATTTACTTATCAATTAAGCATAAAAAACACCACTTCGCAAAGCACAGCAGAGATCTCATTTTCAGTAATTTATAAAACCATTATCCAGCGCGAATACATTGCATCTTGGTTGTTTTTCATGTTCAGTGTGATTGCTGGGATGATTTTCATCGCGTTCCAGTCGCCTTTATTACAGGATTATCTCAGAGCTGAGGGAATGACAGACGCTACAGAGCTGGAACAGCATGGGGCTACGCTGATAGGGGTAAGCTCTCTGTGCAATGGTTTTGGAAGATTTATGTGGGGAGGTGTTTCTGATAAAGTGGGAAGAATCCAGACTTTCAGAATGATTTTTTTGATAGAAATTTGCATTTTCATTGTCCTCATTTTTACTCAAAATCCTATCGTATTTTTCTTGGGTGTTTGCTTGGTTTTATTG
>CAUQMH010000076.1:0-7306 GCA_963519075.1 uncultured Flavobacteriaceae bacterium | reverse complement strand
TGAGCTGTTACAGGCTGTTCCAGAAATCCACCAAGTAGCCCAAGTAAGTGGTGAACAGTTAGTGAAAATAGGTTCTCAGGATATGAATGATGAGATTTGGCTCAAATTAGCAAAAAGAATAAACGAAATCCTAAATAAGGAAGGCTATGATGGAGTAGTGGTTACCCATGGCACAGATACGATGGAGGAAACGGCTTATTTCCTGAATCTTACAGTTCATAGCTCTAAACCAGTAGTGATGGTCGGTGCTATGCGCCCTTCCACGGGAATCAGTGCAGACGGGCCGCTTAATCTATATAACGCTGTGGTTGCGGCATCTGATAAAAACACAGGAAATAAAGGTGTAGTCGTGGTGATGAATGAAAATATCCTTGATGCCAAAGATGTGATAAAACATCATACGACCGCTGTGGAAACCTTTACGGGAGCGAATTCTGGCAAAATAGGTTATATCCATAATGGGAAAGTTTATTTCAGTAAAACGCCTCAAAATCTGCATACTACAAAATCAGTTTTTGATGTGGCATCGCTGACTTCCCTGCCGAAAGTAGGGATAGTCTATGGCTATGCCAATGCTTCGGAACTTCCGATGAAAGCCTTTATTGATGCTAAATATGATGGAATTATTTATGCTGGTGTAGGGAATGGGAATTTGTATCATTCTAATTTTGATTTGGCTGTAAAAGCCCAAAAACAAGGCATTCAGATGGTCCGTTCTTCGCGGGTTCCCACAGGCGCTACGACACCAGATGCAGAAGTGGAGGATGCGAGATATCACTTTGTGGCTTCGCAATCGCTCAATCCACAGAAATCCAGAGTTCTGCTCATGCTGGCGCTTACCAAAACCAAAGACTGGAAGCAGATTCAAAAGTATTTTAATGAATATTAATCAAAAATAAAATAAAAATGAAAAAAAGTATTTTTTTAGTCCTTGCATTTCTTGTTTTCTCGTGTCATCAGCCAGCCAAAAAATATACACAGGAAGAGGCTGAAGCCCAAGTTTTAGCCCTGCCGATGGTGCAGGAGGCATCTAAACATATCTATAAAATAACTAATGGAAAGCATGGAATTTCGTTTATTACAGAAGAAGATCTTATTGAGAAAAAGCCGTTTTATCAGATAACGGTGGGTTACAACTCGGATGTTCGTTTTGAAACTTATCATATTTTTTATGTGAATAAAGAAAACAAAGAGGATGTTCGTATTTCAGACCCTGTTTCTGGAGAAATTATCCCTGTTTCTGAATATAAAGAATAGATTTTGGAAAATGTATAAGAATAAAAAAAAATGCAAAAAATAATTATTAAAATACCACTTATTACATTGTTATTGGGTTGTGATCCAAGTGATAGTTATTTAAAAAACCATGAAGTTTTTCCATGTTCTCCAGAAATTGTTCAAGAAAAGAAATATAAAATTAGTGTCAAAGAAGCTAATGATTTATATGTCAAATATTTATATGATGGGAAAAAAATTAAAGATTTAAATTATGATGAAACTCTTCTTTCTCCAACCTTAATTATTGATGATCATTATGTATATTCTTTTCAGAATTTAGTTATGCAAAAGGTAGCCGTTTTTGGTATTTGGATAAATGCTAATACAGGAGAAATAACTACTAATGATGAGTCTATATGGTTGGAAGAGAAAGATATTTTTGATAAAAATTCAAAATCTGAAAAATATTCTAATTAAGCAGATTTTTAATCAATAATGCTTACATTTGTGAAAAATTTAAATTTTCTTAAAAATGTTACAAGTTAATTTTTTAAAAGAACATAGAGATAGAGTTTTAGAAGGGCTTAAAAAGAGAAATTTCAAAGATTTAGAGCTGGTGGATAGTGCTATTTCGCTGGATGATGAAAGAAAAAAAGTTCAGTTTGATATGGACTCCCAGCTGGCTGAAATCAACAAAATTTCTAAGGAAATAGGGCTTTTGATGAAAGAAGGGAAAAAAGAATTGGCCGAAAGCGCAAAGCAAAAAACAGCTCAGTATAAAGAGGCAAGCAAAGACCTTCAGCAGAAACTAAACGAAATAGAAGAGAAACTTACAGAAATTCTGTATCTTATCCCAAATATTCCGCATGAATCTGTGAAAGCAGGTGTTTCTGCGGATGATAATGAAAATATTTATCAATCTCACGATGTGAAAGGTCTTGGCGAAGGCGCGATTCCTCACTGGGAACTGGCATCTAAATATAATCTTATCAACTTCGAGCTGGGTGTGAAAATCGCGGGAGCTGGTTTCCCTGTTTATTTGGGCAAGGGAGCTAAATTACAGAGAAGTTTGGTTCAGTTTTTCTTGGATAGAAACACAGAAGCAGGGTATATGGAAGTAAATCCGCCTCATGTGGTGAACGAAGCCAGCGGATATGGAACAGGGCAGCTACCTGATAAAGAAGGACAAATGTATTTCGTGAATGAAGATAATTTGTATCTAATTCCTACGGCGGAAGTTCCTGTGACCAACATTTACAGAGATGTGATTTTAGAGGAAAAAGAGCTGCCTGTTAAAAACACGGCTTTTTCTCAATGTTATAGAAGAGAAGCAGGGTCTTACGGAGCGCATGTAAGAGGGCTGAACAGACTTCACCAGTTTGAAAAAGTGGAAATTGTAAGAATAGAAAAACCAGAAAATTCTTATCAAGCCCTTGAAGAAATGGTGGAGCATGTGAAAGGACTTTTGACAGATTTAGAACTTCCGTTTAGAATTTTGAGATTGTGCGGTGGAGATATGGGCTTTACTTCTGCGCTGACTTACGATTTTGAGGTGTGGAGTGCGGCTCAGGAAAAATGGCTGGAGGTTTCTTCAGTGTCTAATTTTGAGACTTTCCAAGCCAATAGACTAAAATGCCGATACAAAGCCGATGGAAAAACTCAGCTGGTGCATACGCTGAACGGCTCTGCAATGGCTTTACCGAGAATTATGGCAGCTTTATTGGAAAACAACCAAACAGCAGACGGAATAAAAATCCCTAAGAAATTAGCAGAATACACCAAATTTGATATCATTTCATAAATAAAAAAACTCACTTTTTAGTGAGTTTTTTGTTTATCATGCAGGTTGCTGTGTCGGTAGCCATAAGCAAAGTAAATACAAACGCCCACAGCAGACCAAATCCCAAACCAAAACCAGTTTTCCATGCTCATTCCTGTCATGAGATAAAGGCAGGAACTCAGCCCAAGAAGTGGAATCAGGGATAATTTTTTAACAAAGGCTAAGACAGAAAGCCCTATATTCAGCAAAATATAAATGAAAATAGCAAACCTAAATTCTCCCTCTTTTTCATCGCTGAAATCCATCAAGTTTTCAAAAAACGAAGGATATAAAAGATAAATAAAAGAACCACCTCCGATGAACAGCAGCGGGAAAATCCATTGTCCATTGATATAAGGAAGGTGAAAATGCCCTTTTATTCTCTCTTTTGGTGGAAGTAGTAAAACTCCGCCACACACCAAAACAAAGGCAAAAATAGTCCCTATACTCGTAAAATCTAGTATGAAAGATTTGTCCGTAAATAGGATAGGGACACCTACCACAAATCCTGTAACTATCGTAGCAAATGACGGCGTTCTGTTTTTCTTGTGAATCTGCTGGAATTTCTTCGGAATCAGTCCATCACGGCTCATGGCATACCATATTCTCGGCTGTCCCATCTGAAAAACCAATAAAACAGTAGTAATGGACACGATGGCAACGACTTCTATGATAAATTCCATCAGTGGAAGATTGATATTTTCAGCCTTGAATACAAAAGAAAGCGGGTCTCCGATGCCTTCGAATTTTCTATAATCCACCAGTCCTGTAAGGGTCAAAGTAAGTGCGATGTAAATAGCCGTGCAGAGAAATATAGAAATAATCATCCCTTTTGGTAGGTCTCTCTGTGGGTCTTTGGTCTCTTCGGAAAGCACGCTCAGCGCATCAAAACCGATATAAGCAAAGAAAACTCCGCTGATGGCAGACATTATCCCTGTGAAACCATTGGGAAGGAATGATTTTTCGCCTGTTGCCGTATCCATAGGTATCCAGTTATCAGCATTGATATAGAAAACACCAATGGCGATAACCAGCACTATCGCAAGTAATTTGATTAAAACAAAAAGATTATTAAAATTCTTACTTTCCTTCACGCCGATGTAGCAAATCCAAGTGATAAGGGCATTGATCAATAGGGCAGGGAGGTCAAAAATCACCCTCAAAGAACCCAAGCGAGGAGCGTTCTCCCAAGCGGAAATCAGCTCTAAATTTTGAGAGCCGTTTTTCACTGCTTTTTCGGCTTCAGTATAGCTGCACGAGAGGTATTCTGGGATATGTAAGCCCAAATTATCAAGCAATGAAGTGAAATAATCCGACCACGAAAAAGCCACATAAATATTCCCAAAACTATATTCCATAATGAGCATCCAGCCGATAATCCATGCTGCCAGCTCCCCAAAAGTAGCATAGGCATAGGTATATGCACTCCCTGCCGTAGGAATTCTACTGGCAAACTCCGCATAACAGAGAGCCGTAAAACAGCACGAAACGCCACAAATAATATACAATAATATAACCCCAGGGCCGCCTTTATAAATGGCTTCCCCCAGACTGCTGAAACTCCCAGCACCGATGATGGCCGCTATCCCAAAAAACACGATATCCCTAGTGGTTAGGACTCTTACAAGATGATTAGAGTTTTGGTTATCGGAATAATTTTTCTTTTTAAAAAGCTGTTTCATTAGCAAAAATTCGTTGAAAATGGCAGCAAAATTACAGAAAAAATCTTTGAAAAATGTAGAACTTAATCATAAAAAATACTAAATTTGCGCTTTACATCATTGGCTGCATAGTTTAATGGATAGAACTACGGATTTCGGCTCCGTCGGTGAGGGTTCGAATCCTTCTGCGGTCACAAATAACCAATCTAAACGCTCCTAAAAATATTTTTTTAGGAGCGTTTTTCAAAAAAATGAGAGTTTTTTTAGATGTAAATCAGATAACAAAATTTTAGATTATGAAATATTATAAGATAGATATTAAATCTCATTTTCCAGAATTAGGGAGAATAGCAAGTGGCGCTGAAGGTAAAAATGTGCCTGAAAAAGAGTATTTTTATAGAATAGGAAAAAGGGAAATTATTGAAAATACTCCCATTTTTGATTATTTTGTTTTAAAAAGTTTTGATAAAGAAAAATACTGGGAATGGGCTTTATTTGATGTCCACAATTTTATAGGAGTGGGAAGTATAATGTGTGGCTGGTATATCTCGGATAAATTAAAATCACTTTTAGAAAAATTCAAAATTGCTCCAAAATATCATTTCTACGAAACACGGCTCCTCTACAAAGAAGAAAAATTCAAATACTGGATTTTTCAGTTTCCAATAGAGCCTTTGAAAAATATTATTTTTGAGAAAAGTAATTTTTACTATATAAAGGACGGAAAACAAAATGAAATAAAAATAAAAAATGAATCAGAATTTATGCAGATAAGAAGTGATTTATTTATAGAAGAAGATATAGAGCTGGAGTGCTCAAAAGTTTGTTTATTGGATAGTTTTGACATTGTTTATCAACAGCCTAATGGTGGTGTTCTCTGCTCAGAGCACCTGAAACAAGCCATAGAAGAAAACGGCATCACAGGTTTTGAGTTTTTTGAGATTGATTATGAGGTGGTTGCAGAATAAGAATTCAAACAAAATGAAATATTGTTTATGGATATAATTTTCATCTCAATAATAGCTACTATTATTTTCAGTTCCTATTATATTTTTGGTTGGTCATATTACATCTCTGTTTTTGTGATAAACATATGTATTACATTCACTATTTTCAAGTACTACCCATTAGCAGATGGACATGGTGCTGTAATCGTGTATTTATTTTTTTTGTTAAATGTTTTAGTCTTACATTTAAGTATAATCCCTTTTTTATTTATAAAAAAAAGAAAAAAAATATTATATTGGATGACACCTATCATAGTATATTTTTTTGAATCTTTATCTTATTTTGGTATGAGTAGTCATACTTCTAAAAATTTACAGATTTCATTTTTATTATTTCTCTCTTTTTTTCCTCTACATATTCTATTTTACATTAAAAATAAACATAAAATAGAAGAAAATGAATAATTGGTTTAATTCCAAAATAAACAAAGATGTTTTTTTATTACAATAGCTTATATTTATATTACTATGCTCCTTCCTATAATTTATATTATGTTAAATTGTAAATTAAAAAATAAAATCCTTAACTTTGTATTCTCTTTTTTTTAACTTTACAAAATTTAATGATATGCACGAAAAACAATTTGATATATTGGGAATGAGCTGTGGCAGCTGTCAAAAGAAAATTTCCGACAAGCTGAATTCCCTTCCAGATATCTCTGCTGTGGTAGATTTAAAAACTAACAGCGTTAAAATCTCTTCCAAAAACGAAATCAATCTCCAGCAGCTGAATGATGCCGTTGGTTCCATCGGTCATTATTTTCTAAAAGACCCTGATAACCATGATTATACATTCATCAAACCAGAAGACAAAATCTCGCCTAGCAGTGTGTATTTCTGTCCAATGGAATGCGAAGGAGAAAAACTCTACTTCAAACAAGGTAAATGCCCTGTTTGTGGGATGTTTTTAGCACCTATCGAAGAGCGTGAGGAAATCAGAGAAAAAGCAAAAAACACTGAAAATCAAAAGGTTAATTTAGATAAAATCGGTGAATTCTATTGCCCGATGTTTTGCGAAGGCGATAAAACTTACTCTAAAAACACAGGCTGCCCAGTCTGTGGAATGGATTTAGTCCAAATCGTGGCCGAGGGACAGGAAGACAACTCCACCTATATAGATTTACGAAAGAAATTCTATATCGCTCTCGCCTTTACCATTCCTGTATTTATCTTAGCCATGGGCGGAATGATGGGACTTCCCCTAAACAAGATTCCACACCATACGCAGCTGTATTTGCAGGCGGCTTTCACTATTCCTGTGGTCTATGCTGGATTTATGTTTTTTCAGAGAGCTTATGTTTCCTTTAAAACTTGGAATCTTAATATGTTCAGCCTCATTGGTTTAGGTGCTGGCTCGGCTTTGGTTTTGAGCTGTATTACTTTATTTTTCCCCAATATTTTCCCTAATCATGCTCATCCGCCTATCTATTTTGAAAGTGTGTGTATGATTATCACTTTGGTGTTATTGGGACAATTATTAGAAGCTAAAGCCCATCAAAAAACAGGAAACGCCATCCGAAAACTCATGAACCTCTCTCCTTCTGAGGCTCATTTGTGGGAAAATGGCGAGGAAAAAACTGTTAAAATCGATGAAATAAAGG
>CAUQMH010000075.1:0-7589 GCA_963519075.1 uncultured Flavobacteriaceae bacterium | reverse complement strand
GAAGTGCGCAGGATGTTTTTCCTCTTTTCTAAGACAGTTGATAATCAAGAAATCCAGATTTAGCAGTTTCTCCATTTCTGAATCAGGGATAGAGCTTGCATCCGTTATATAGGCCAAGTTTTTCACCTTAAAACCAATTATAGGCAGCTGATTGTGAAAAACATGTATCGGCGTGATTTTGGTTTCATCTATTGTAAAATCACTGTTTATCAGATGGATATCAAAACTTGGAGCTCCAGGGTATCTTACCTCGCTAAAAGCATAGGGAAATCGCTGTTTTATCTCTTCCGCAGTCCTTTCCAGACAATAGATAGGAATATTTTTTTTTCTTTTGAAAATAATTGGACGCAGGTCATCCAGCCCGATTACATGGTCATTATGTTCGTGTGTGAGAAGCACTGCATCTATGTTATTCTCTCCATTGGTAAGCATCTGCTGTCTAAAATCAGGCCCGCAGTCTATCAATATTTTCCCATTTGTCTCGGTGGTTATCAGAGCGGAGCTTCGCAGTCTTTTGTCTCGTGGGTCAGAAGACAGACAGACAGGATCATCAGAACCGATTATCGGAACACCTTGGGAAGTTCCTGTTCCTAAAAATTTTAGTTTCATTTTGTTTTAATATTTTATAAAAAATCCAGATTAATAATAACCTGGATTTCTTTTATTGATAACAAAAAACGCGATTCAACATTTATTTTACTTGATCTACAACAGCTTTGAATGCTTCTGGATGATTCATCGCTAAATCAGCCAATACTTTTCTATTTAGCTCGATGTTGTTTCTCTTAAGAGCTCCCATGAACTGAGAGTAAGACATTCCGTATTGTCTAGTTCCCGCATTGATACGCGTAATCCAAAGACTTCTGAAATTTCTCTTTTTCTCTTTTCTGCCTCTGTAGGCATATTGCATTGCTTTTTCTACTGCATTTTTAGCAACAGTCCAAACATTTTTTCTTCTTCCGAAGAAACCTTTAGCTTGTTTTAAGATTTTTTTTCTGCGCGCTCTAGACGCTACAGCATTTACTGATCTTGGCATAATTTAATTAATTTGTTTTTTTGAAAAGGGCGGAATTACATAGAATTCTCTTAGTGGCACCGTTTCAGGGTTAAACTTTTTTGAATAAAATTCTTATAAACCGAAATGATTTATAAAAACTACTTAATTGCTAATTGCTTTAAAACGCTTTTCTCGTCCACACTAGCAACATAAGAAGTTTGAGTAAGATTTCTCTTTCTCTTAGTTTCTTTTTTAGTCAAGATGTGGCTTTTGAAAGCATTTTTTCTTTTGATTTTACCTGTTCCAGTAAGAGCAAAACGCTTCTTAGCACCTGATTTCGTTTTTAATTTTGGCATTTTCTTACTTCTTTTATGTTATTTGTTATCAATATCTTATTTTGCTGAAAGATAAGACTATTTAGCCTTTTTCGGGCTCATTAGCATTATCATTCTTTTTCCTTCTAATTTAGGCATTTGGTCTACTTTTCCTACATGCTCCAGCTCTTGGGCAAGTTTTAAAAGTAGTATTTCTCCTTGATCCTTAAAAACTATTGATCTTCCTTTGAAGAATACATAAGTTTTTAGTTTAGAACCTTCTTCCAAGAATTTTTCAGCGTGTTTTTTCTTGAATTGGAAATCGTGCTCATCAGTCTGAGGACCAAAACGGATTTCCTTTATCACCACTTTTACCTGCTTGGCTTTCAGCTCCTTTTGTTTTTTCTTTTGTTCGTAAAGGAACTTTTTGTAATCCAAGATACGGCAGATAAAAGGCTCTGCTTTATCCGAAATTACTACCAAATCCAATTCCTGTTCCTCAGCCATTTTCAAAGCTTCAGAAGTAGGGTAGACACCAGGTTCTACATTATCACCGACCAAACGAACCTCCTTGGCTCTGATTTTGTCGTTAATCTGATGCGCATCTTCCTGTGCAGGCTTTCGCATCGGACCTCTGTTGTTAATTTTCTTTAGTGCTATCGCTTTAAATTTTAATGGTTAATATCTTATTTAATATCTGAAGACAAAGCCGCTTCTTTTTTAAAGTAAGCGATGAAATCTTCTATGCTCATCGTTCCTAAATCTCCTTCGCCTCTCTTTCTCACAGAAACAATTCCCTCAGCCTCTTCATTTTCTCCTACAACCAGCATAAATGGCAGTTTGTTTAATTCTGCATCACGGATTTTTTTACCCGTTTTTTCATTTCTTTTGTCAATCAGACCGCAAATATCGTTAATTTCCAGCAATTGTGAAACTTTTTCTGCATAATTTACATATTTTTCACTAATTGGAAGGATTGTAAACTGCTCTGGAGCCAGCCAAAGTGGGAAATCTCCCGCTGTGTTTTCTAGTAAAATAGCGATAAAACGCTCCATAGAACCAAACGGCGCTCTGTGAATCATCACAGGTCTGTGCTTCTCATTATCACTTCCTGTATACCAAAGGTCAAATCTCTCTGGCAAGTTGTAATCAACTTGGATTGTTCCAAGCTGCCAGCTTCTTCCCAAAGCATCTTTTACCATGAAATCTAGTTTTGGCCCGTAGAATGCAGCTTCTCCGTATTCTACCACAGTATTTAGTCCTTTATTTTTAGCAGCGGTAATGATTGCATTTTCAGCTTTTTCCCAGTTTTCATCAGAACCTATGTATTTTTGCTTGTTTTCAGGGTCTCTTAATGAAATTTGAGCCGTAAAATCAGCAAATCCAAGGCTGCTGAATACATACAACACCAAGTCTATAACTCCTTCAAACTCAGACAATAACTGGTCTGGAGTACAGAATAGGTGAGCATCATCCTGAGTAAAGCCTCTTACTCTGGTAAGTCCGTGTAATTCACCACTTTGCTCATATCTATATACTGTTCCAAATTCTGCAAATCTCTTTGGTAAATCTTTATAAGACCATTGGCTTGTTTTGTATATTTCGCAGTGGTGAGGGCAGTTCATTGGCTTTAATAAAAACTCTTCTCCTTCGTGTGGAGTTTTTATCGGCTGGAATGAATCTGCGCCGTATTTTTCGTAATGTCCAGAAGTTACATACAAGTCTTTGTGACCGATGTGCGGCGAAATTACGAATTCATATCCTGCTTTTTTCTGTGCTTCAGAAAGGAAATTTTCTAATTTTTTTCTTAGTGCAGTACCTTTTGGAAGCCAAAGAGGAAGCCCTGCGCCTACTTTTTCAGAAAAGGCAAAAATTCCTAATTCTTTACCTAGTTTTCTGTGGTCACGGCGTTTTGCTTCTTCTAATCTTTCCAAGTATTCGGTAAGTTCTTTTTGTTTTGGGAAAGAAATACCATAAACTCTGGTAAGCTGCTTATTTTTTTCATCTCCTCGCCAGTATGCTCCAGCTGCATTTAGGATTTTCACAGCTTTTATAAGTCCTGTGCTAGGGATATGCCCTCCACGGCATAGGTCTGTGAAATTATCATGAGTCACGAAAGTGATTTCTCCATCAGTAAGGTTTTCTACTAATTCCTTTTTGAAAGGATTATCAGCATATTCTTTCAGTGCATCTGCTTTTGATACTGGATAAATTCTAAAAGCTGAATCTTTCTTTGCATTTTCCAGCATTTTTTTCTCAATTTTTTCAAAATCTTTCTCAGAAAGAATTTCTCCATCAAAATCCACATCATAGTAAAATCCGTTTTCTATGGCAGGACCAATGGTAAGTTTCGCATTAGGATAAAAATCCAAAATAGTCTGCGCTAAAACATGGGCAGAAGAGTGCCAAAAGGCTTTTTTACCCATATCGTCATTCCATGTTAATAACTGAACCGTGGCATCCTCCGTGATAGGGGTAGAGACTTCTACTTGTTTTTCATCTACTAATGCAGAGATGGTATTTCTCGCAAGACCTTCGCTAATTGATTTGGCAATTTCCAAAGGAGTTACTCCTCTGTTAAAATCACGCTGATTGCCGTCTGGAAAAGTTATTTTTATCATAGTATTAAAAAATTGAATGGCAAATCTACAAAATAGAAGTGAAATTATGAATATTTTTCAGCCGAAAAAACTTAATTTTGTTTAGAATTTAAATAAAAATGCAGTTTAGAATTCAATCTTTCCCTCCAATAATATCAAAAAAGTCTAAAATCTTGATTTTGGGTTCTATCCCTGGGACTAAATCTTTGGAGAAAAAAGAATACTACGCTCATCCTCAGAATCATTTTTGGAAAATATTGTTTTGTATGTTTGGGGAGGAGTTTTCTGCTGATTATCAGGATAGATTAGAACTTTTAGAGAAATATCATATCGCACTTTGGGACACGATAGAGAGCTGCGAAAGGGAAGGGAGCCAAGATGTGAAAATTAAGAACGAAACAGCCAACCAAATCCCTGATTTACTAGAAAAACATTCTAATATAAAGGCGGTTTTCTGCAATGGTCAAAAATCTTATAAAAATCTCATCAAATTATTAGGCTCAGATTTTCATTTGCCCATTATACTTTTGCCTTCGACGAGCCCTCTGCACACCATTTCTTTTGATAAAAAATTAAAAGACTGGAAAAAGATTTTGGAATATCTTTCTTGATTTAGCTTGAATTTAAGGGCTGTTTGGGGCGTTAATAAAAATAAAACTTGACAAAGGCATTTTAAGGTTGTATATTTGCCAACTTATTTTAATTTTAAAAAATATAAAATCCGTAAATTTTATTCAAATGAAAACATCTAATTTTAATTTCCATTTGCCAGAACACCTTTTGGCTGAACATCCATCAGAACACAGAGACGAAGCAAAACTAATGGTTCTCAATAGAAAAACTGAAACCATAGAGCATAAACTGTTCAAGGATGTGATTGATTACTTCGATGATGGAGATTTATTTATCTTTAATAATACTAAGGTTTTTCCTGCAAGACTATACGGAAACAAAGAAAAAACAGGAGCAAGAATAGAAGTTTTCCTACTTAGAGAACTTGACTGCGAAACTCGTGTTTGGGATGTTTTGGTAGATCCTGCAAGAAAAATAAGAATAGGGAATAAACTTTTCTTTACTGAAGACGAATCTTTGGTGGCAGAGGTGATTGACAATACTACTTCTCGTGGAAGAACGCTAAGATTTTTATTTGATTTTAGTTACGAAGAATTCCGTCAAAAACTAAAAGAACTGGGAGAAACTCCACTTCCTAAATATATCAAAAGAGCAGTAGAGCCAGAAGATGCAGAAAGATACCAGACTATCTACGCTAAAGTAGAAGGTGCGGTGGCAGCTCCTACGGCTGGACTTCACTTTTCTAAACACCTTATGAAGAGATTGGAAATCAAAGGGATAAACTTTGCAGAAGTTACGCTTCATGTAGGTTTAGGAACATTTAACCCGATAGAGGTGGAGGATATTTCTAAGCACAAAATGGAATGTGAAGAAGCCATTATAGATGAAAAAAATGCTGAAATCATCAATAAAGCTGTGGAGGAAAACAGAAGAATTTTCTGCGTAGGAAATACGACTATGAGAGCATTGGAAAACTCTGTTTCTTCTAACAAAATAGTGTCTGCATACCATGGATGGACTAATAAATTCATCTATCCACCGTATGAATTTGGTGTGGCTAATGCTATGATTACCAATTTCCATACACCTAAATCCACTTTACTAATGATGATTGCGGCTTTTGCTGGAAAGGATTTCGTGATGCACGCTTACGAAGAAGCCATTAAGAATGAATACAAGTTTTATTCTTATGGTGATGCGATGCTTATCATTTAATTTTAAAGAAATTATTAACCCTAAAAAAACTAAACAATGCTTTTAGATGATTTAAAATGGCGCTATGCCACAAAAACCTATCAAGAGGGAAAGAAAGTCCCACAAGAGGACATAGACAAAATTATAGAAGCTATTCGCCTTGCACCTACTTCTTCTGGGCTGCAGCCTTTCAGAATCATCGTGATAGATGACCAAGAAACCAAAGAAAAGCTGGTAGAAGGAGCTTTAAATCCAAAAGGAATTATGGCATGCTCGCACATTATCGCCTTTGCTGCGTGGGATAATTATACACCTGTAAGAATTGATGAAATGTATAACCTTATCACCGATGAGCGAGGGCTTCCTCGTGGGCGATATGAGAGATACACAGATATGATAAAGGAGCGTTTTGCACAGCGTGAGCCTATCCGAAATTTTGAACATGCTGCGAGACAGGCATATATCGCCCTTGGAATGGCACTTGCACAAGCAGCAGAACTGAAAATAGATTCCACACCTGTGGAGGGATTTGACCACGAGAATTTTGATAAAGTTCTTGGTTTGGAGAAACTTGGGCTGAAAAGCGTGGTGTTGATGTATATCGGCTATGCTGACCGCGAAAACGACTGGCTGGCACCGATGAAAAAGGTGAGAATCTCCAAGGAAGAATTAGTCATAAAACATAAATAATAATTTCAAAAAAGCCTCTTCCAAAAGGCTTTTTTATCTTAAAAACAATCAAATAGAATGAAAGATATCAGAACGCTTAGTTTAGACCAGCTCAAAGAATATTTTGTTTCTTTGGGAGAAAAACCATTTCGTGCCAAGCAGGTCTATGACTGGCTTTGGTCTAAAAATCTTCATTCTATTGAGGAAATGACTAATCTTTCCAAAGAACTTCGCCAAAGGATTTCGGAGGAATATACGATAAATCCCATCTCGGTAGATAAACTCCAAAGAAGTTCAGACGGAACCATAAAAAACGGCGTAAAACTTCATGACGGGCTTTTGGTAGAAAGTGTTCTAATCCCAACAGAAACACGAACTACAGCCTGTGTTTCCTCCCAGGTAGGATGTTCTCTAAACTGTGAGTTTTGTGCGACAGCCAAACTCAAAAGAATGAGAAACTTAGAGGTGGCAGAGATAGTGGATCAGGTGGCTTTGATAGACAAGCAGAGCAAGCTTTATTTTGATAGACCTCTCTCTAACATCGTATTCATGGGAATGGGCGAGCCTATGATGAACTACAAAAATGTAGTGGAAGCCATCAGAAAAATCACTCAGCCCGATGGTTTGGGCATGTCTCCAAGGAGAATTACCGTTTCTACTTCTGGAATTCCGAAGATGATAAAAATGCTGGCAGATGAAGATTTAAAGGTAAAACTAGCACTTTCGCTGCATTCAGCGATTGAAGAAAAACGAAATGAAATCATGCCTTTTTCTGAAAATTTCCCGCTAACAGACATCATAGAAGCCCTGCAATACTGGTATTCTAAAACTGGCTCTATCATTACTCTGGAATACTGCATTTGGAAGGGTATAAACGATAAAGATGAAGACATAAAAGCCCTGATAAAATTCTGTAAAAAAGTGCCTACAAAGGTGAATTTGATAGAATACAATTCCATCGGTAACGGAAAATACGACCGCAGTAACCCTGAGGCTACAGAAAACTATGTCCGCCAGTTAGAGAAGAACGGAATCACTACGATGATTCGCCGAAGCAGAGGAGGAGACATCGATGCGGCCTGCGGACAGCTTGCCAATAAAATAGCCGAAGCGTAGAAAAAGCACTACAAATAGAGAATAAAATGGATAATTTTATTTTAATCATATTGTGCATTGTGGCGGGAATGCTCTTTAAGGCAACTAAATCCATTCACCCAGATGCTCATAAAGGAATTAATACTT
>CAUQMH010000074.1:0-7605 GCA_963519075.1 uncultured Flavobacteriaceae bacterium | reverse complement strand
CTTTTGGAGCTTCTTTTAGGATTTTAGACTTTGGAAAACGGTTTTGTTCAAAGTAGAAAGGCTCTAAAGAAAAGTATCCCACGCCTCCTGCTGCCCAAAACCAACGCACTACCTGTGCTTCTATTTGCGCTTTCAATGCTGGGTAATTCGCTTGGGCTTGGTCATAGAGTTTTCTTGCTTGTTCGTTCATAGAGTTTTATTTGTAAAATGATTAAGGGTTATTAAGTTTTTTCCAGTCTTCAAGGGCTTGTTTGTTTGCCCGATGTTCTGATAGAGGATAGATAAGATCTTCTTCCTTTACCTTTTTAAGTCGGGTAAGGTACATTTTTTCATATTTCTCCATTAGTTTCTCGTCACCCTTTCGCTTGTATATTTCTTTGAGGTAGAAAAAAGGTTCCCAATCCTTGTTGGCTACAGTAGCTTTGCCTGCCTCTACCGCCTTAAGTAACTCTTCTTCAGCTTCTTCTATACGCCCCAAATGGAATAGTGCGTCCCCTAAAGCAGTGCCATAGTAGGCTTTTTGTTTCTCGTCAATCCACCCATTGCTATTTTTATTGAGCGCTTTTTCGAGCCAAGGAATAGCTTCTTCCCATTTAGCTTGATGAAGATACATATTCCCATAGTTATAGAAAATATAGTTTAAAGAAGTATACCCATTTTCAGTTATGTATTTTAAGGCTTTAGCAGCCATTGCTTCCGCTTTGTCATACTGGGCAACATCTGCCAATACACCAAAGTAATCTCCAAAAAACATAGCCCTATCAAAGGTATCCGAGAGTTCTGTCTCTACCTTTGGGCAGAGCGTTTCATAGATAGCCAGTGCCTCTTCATATTGGTTGGCTCTTTTTAGAGACTTAGCGGTGTCCCATTGTTTGATTATTGGATTCATAAATCAGATTAATTAGCCTGCTAATTTACTGATTTACTTTTTTAAAACCTGAACTCCCCATTTCGGAATGAAATAAACACCCATAAGGCAGGTTACCATTACAGGAGAATAGGAATGAGTAAAATAACTTATCAAAATGTGCCATACCAAGAAGAAACTCAGTCCTGCAAGATATAAAATGAGTGCGATTCTCGTGGCTTTTTCGCTCTTTCGAAATAAAAAAGCAATGACCGCTGCCAAAGTAAGTTGCCCTATAGAAGCCCACACAAAATATTCAGGGTCGGCATTTACTAAATGAGCATTTTCGGAAATTCTCGGAAGTTGAAGCCAAGAAGGTATTTTATCTACAAAATCAATATACCATTGCCAGAATGAAATACTCTCTTCTACTTGATGAAGAGCGTGTAGTCCCATTATAGGCAGCCATAAATGCAAGTATTTATTGGTTTTCATAGATTTCCTTTTTTAATGCTGTGATATACTTCTGTTGTGTGCGTTTCAAATTCCAAAATAGAGGTGCCACAAGCCTTAAAAAGAAGTTTTTGATATGTATTTTCTCTTGAAAACAAATTTTAGTTCCTCCGTTATATGATTCAAATTTTCCTTCCTATTCTGCATAGAATAGTTTGTGCTGCATTGTAAAGGCATAATACTCATTTTCTTTCTTTTGAATATTGCTAAAAAGAGTGTGTCCGCCGCCTTTATAATATTCGATAAAACTATTTTCCAATAGTTTAATGTTTTCCACTTCCTCTCGCCACTGAAAGTTCTTGTTATCAGTCACAATTTTATATACCAATGCTACAGGAGCATCAATCACATCAGTTGTCTTTGAAATGAGAAATCGTTTCATACTACATCGCATCTATGCTAAAAGTAAGGGATTCCAGTACTTTTAGGATGGCTTCTACGGTATCCATAGAGGTAAGGCATGGAACTCCGTTTTCTACCGACATACGGCGGATTTGGAAGCCGTCCCGCTCAGATTGTTTCCCTTTGGTGGTGGTATTTACCACATACTGCACTTTTCCTTTGTGGATGAGGTCTATCAGGTTTACATCTTCTTCGCCTATTTTGTAGCCTATTTTGGTTTTTACGCCATGTTGTTCAAAGAATTTCGCTGTTCCTTCCGTAGCCCATATTCTAAAACCTATATCGCTAAATCTTTTCGCAAGTCCTACGGCTTCGGCTTTGTCTTTGTCAGAAACCGTGAAGAGAATTGCTCCATGGGTAGGAACTTTTCTACCTGCGCCGATAAGTCCTTTGTATAAAGCTTTTTCTAGAGTTTGGTCTTTACCCATCACTTCTCCTGTGGATTTCATTTCAGGGCCGAGGGAAATATCCACTTTGGACAATTTACTAAAACTAAAAACAGGAACTTTCACATAAACGCCTTCTTTATTAGGAATAAGTCCATTTTGATAGCCTAAATCTTTTAATTTAGCTCCGAGAATAGCTTTTGTGGCTAATTTTGCCATCGGAACACCAGTGATTTTGGACAAAAATGGAACGGTTCTAGATGAACGAGGATTGACCTCTATGACAAACACCTCTCCATCAGAGATTACATATTGAATGTTCATTAAACCAATGATATTCAGTCCTTTGGCAAGTCTCTGTGTGTAGTCAGAGAGCGTGTCCATCTGCTTTTGTGTCAGATTTTGAGGAGGATACACCGCGATGGAATCTCCCGAGTGTACGCCCGCCCGCTCGATATGTTCCATGATTCCAGGGATTATGGTAGTTTCGCCATCAGAAATAGCATCTACTTCCACCTCTTTCCCTGTCAAATATCGGTCAATCAGCACAGGATGTTCAGGGCTTGCCTCCACTGCATTTTCCATGTAATGAGCGAGTTCTTCCTCTGTATAAACGATTTCCATAGCTCTTCCTCCCAAAACATAGCTTGGGCGGACAAGCACAGGATAGCCGATTTCATTGGCAATTTTTATGGCTTCTTCTTTCGAAGTGGAAGTTTTTCCTTTCGGCTGAGGAATGCCTAAATCCTGCAGGGCTTTCTCGAATTTATCTCGGTTTTCGGCTCTGTCCAGATCTTCTAATGATGTTCCTAAAATCTTCACTCCGTGGGAAGTCAGTTTATCAGCCAAGTTGATAGCGGTCTGTCCGCCGAACTGCACCACTACGCCTTTTGGTTTTTCTAGCTCGATGATGTTCATCACATCTTCCTCAGTCAGTGGCTCGAAATATAATTTATCCGAAATAGAGAAATCCGTAGAAACGGTTTCAGGATTATTGTTGATGATAATCGCCTCACAGCCCATTTCCTTAATCGCCCATACAGAATGCACCGTTGCGTAGTCAAACTCCACGCCCTGTCCGATACGGATAGGTCCTGAACCCAGCACGATGATTTTTTCCTTGTCGCTGGCAATGGATTCGTTTTCTTCCTCGTAAGTTCCGTAGAAATAAGGAGTTTCGGACTCGAACTCGGCTGCACAAGTATCCACCATTTTATAAACAGGCATGATGCCGTTTTCTTTTCTAAAATTAAAAATTTCCCTCTGCGCACAGTTCCAAAGGTGAGCTAAATTAAGGTCAGAAAAACCTAATTTTTTAGCCTTGATTAAAATATCTTTGTTAAATGGATTGTTTTTTATTTCAGCCTCAAAATCAATGAGTTTCTTGATTTTCCAAATGAAGAATTTATCTATTTTGCTCCATTCCACTATTTTCTCCCAGTCATAGCCTCTGCGCAGCGCTTCTCCAATGATGAAAAGCCTCTCGTCATCGCAGATTTTTATTCTTCTTTCTATTTCTTCATCGGTTAGGGCAAGGGCTTGTTTTTCCTTTAATCCCAAATGCTGGATGCCTGTTTCCAGTGAGCGGATGGCTTTTTGGAGAGATTCTTCAAAATTTCTTCCAATAGCCATGATTTCGCCTGTGGCTTTCATCTGCGTGGATAATCTTCTGTCCGCCGTTTCGAATTTATCAAACGGAAAACGAGGGAATTTGGTAACTACATAGTCCAAAGCAGGTTCGAAACAAGCATAAGTTTTGCCTGTTACAGGATTTATGATTTCATCCAAAGTCAATCCCACAGCGATTTTGGCCGCGATTTTTGCGATTGGGTAGCCTGTAGCTTTACTCGCCAAAGCCGATGAACGGGACACTCTCGGATTAACCTCGATTACATAATAATTAAACGAATGTGGATCTAGAGCCAGCTGCACATTACATCCGCCTTCAATTCCTAATGCACGGATGATTTTCAACGAAGTATTTCGCAGCATCTGATATTCCCTGTCAGAGAGGGTCTGCGAAGGCGCTACGACTATGGAATCGCCAGTGTGTACGCCCACAGGGTCTATGTTTTCCATGTTGCAGACCACTATGGCGTTGTCGTTAGAATCTCGCATTACTTCGTATTCTATCTCTTTGAATCCTGTGATGGATTTTTCTATAAGGCATTGATTTACAGGGCTGTGTTTTAGCCCAAGTTCTACGATTTCGGTGAGTTCCTGCTCGTTGGAAGCGATACCACCGCCTGTTCCTCCAAGGGTGAAGGCAGGACGCACAATTACAGGATAACCGATTCTGTCAGCGAAATTCAGGGCGCTTTCTAATGTATTCACAATGTCCGATTCTGGCACAGGTTCGCCCAGTTCGTTCATCAATTCTCGGAATAAATCTCGGTCTTCGGCGCGATTGATAGCAGAAAGTTTAGTCCCTAAAACTTCCACTTTACATTCATCTAAAATCCCTGATTTTTTTAGTTCTATCGCCATATTCAGCCCTGTCTGTCCTCCCAAAGTAGGCAAAAGAGCATCTGGGCGTTCCTTTCGGATAATCTGGCTCACGAACTCCAAAGAAATCGGTTCTATATAGACCTTGTCGGCGATTTCTGCATCGGTCATGATGGTGGCAGGATTTGAGTTGATAAGGATGACTCTGTATCCTTCCTCTTTTAGGGATAGACAGGCTTGTGTTCCCGCGTAGTCAAATTCCGCTGCCTGCCCTATGATGATAGGGCCGGAGCCTATGACGAGAATTGTTTTTATATCTGTGCGCTTCATGTTTATTTAGATTTTAGAATTAAAAGTTTTTTTATTTAACGGCATTTTCTCTCATCAGATTGATAAATTCATCAAAAAGATAATTGGCATCTTCTGGGCCTGGGCTTGCCTCTGGGTGGTATTGGACAGAGAAACAAGGGTATTTCTTGTGGCGGACTCCTTCATTCGTGCGGTCGTTCAGCGCGATGTGGGTTTCCTCTAAATCTGTGTCTTTCAGGCTGTTTTGGTCAATGGCATAGCCGTGGTTTTGGGAAGTGATAGAAACTTTATTTGTCCTTAAATCCAAAACAGGATGGTTGCCTCCTCTGTGCCCGAATTTTAGTTTAAAAGTTTTCGCCCCGCACGCTAGCCCTATCACCTGATGTCCCATACAAATCCCAAAAATAGGGACTTTGCCAAGGAGCTTTCTCACGGTTTCGTGTGCGTGAGGGATGTCCTGCGGGTCGCCAGGGCCGTTGGAGAGCATCACGCCATCTGGAGCCATTAGAAGGATTTCTTCGGCTGAGGTATCGTGAGAAACCACCGTGATGTCGCAGTTTCTTTGGGATAATTCACGGATGATGCCGAGTTTTGCTCCGAAATCCATCAGCACTACTTTAAAGCCTCTGCCAGGGTTGGCATAGGGCGTTTTAGTTGAAACCTGCGCTATTTGATTATTAGGTAAAATAGTGGCTTTCAGTTCATTAATGATGTTTTGTTCATCAGCATCAGCATTGACGATTTTACCTTTCGTTACGCCTTTGTTTCGGAGAATTCGGGTTAGTTTTCGGGTGTCAATTCCAGAAATTCCCGAAAGATTTTTCTTCTTAAAGAGTTCATCCAGAGTAAGTTGGGAGCGGAAGTTAGAAGGCATATCGCAGAGTTCTTTGACAATCAGTCCTTTGATGGCTGGTTCTATGCTTTCGTAATCATCACGATTGATTCCATAATTCCCGATGAGCGGATAGGTCATGCAGACGATTTGCCCACAAAAGGAAGGGTCAGAGATAAGTTCCTGATAGCCAGTTATTCCTGTGCTGAAAACCACTTCGCCGCTGGTCTCTGTATCTGCTCCGAAGCCTTCTCCGTAGAAAACTTCTCCTGATTCTAATATGAGTTTTTTGTTCATTTTTATTAGTTGGTGTTTGGTTAATAAACTTTTTCTCCGTTTACAAAAGTCGCTACTGGCCAGCCTGTGCATTCCCAGCCGTCAAAAGGCGTGTTTCTTCCTTTGGAAATGAAGGTGTTTTTGTCTACTTTTTGAGTTTTTTCAAGGTCAATGAAAGTCAGGTCAGCATGGTATCCCACTTCTATTTTTCCTACTTTATCAAGGTTAAAAACCTTGGCTGGTTTTATGGTCATCCAGTCGATGAGCTGTTTCAGAGTCCATTTTCCAGTTTTTACAAATCTGGTGTGCAGGACAGGGAAAGCGGTCTCAAATCCCACAATTCCAAAAGGCGAATCGTACATTCCTCGGTTTTTTTCATCTTCGGTGTGTGGAGCGTGGTCGGTCGCAATGCAGTCGATGATGCCTTCTTCCAGCCCTTTGATTAGAGCCAATTGGTCTTCTTTGGCGCGGAGCGGAGGGTTCATTTTATAGTTGGTATCTGCATTAGGAATGTCATCTTCGGTTAAAACCAAATGATGCGGCGAAACTTCGGCAGTTACACGGATTCCGGCCTTTTTCCCATCAGCGATGACTCTCACAGATTCTTTTGTGGAAACATGGCAGACATGATAATGCGCACCAGCAGCTTCAGCTAATAAAATATCACGAGCGATATGCACTGATTCACAGACACTTGGGATGCCCTTTAATCCTAATTTTTTGGCTTTTTTTCCATCGTGAATACAGCCACCTAAAATAAGCGAATTGTCTTCGCAGTGGGCTACAATGGGTAGATTTACCTTGGTGGATTCCTGCATGGCTTCATACATTACGCCAGCTTCCTGAATTCCTACGCCGTCATCAGTAAATCCTACAGCTCCTTTTTCTTTTAAAACCTGAAAGTCAGTTAGTTTTGCGCCTTTGGAATCTTCCGTAATGGCTCCGTAAGGTCTTATCTTTATGACAGCGGATTTTTGGATTCTTTTTAATAAATCATCGAAACGCTCGGCTCTGTCAGGAACAGGATTGGTGTTTGGCATCGGGCAGATAGTGGTATACCCGCCTTTTGCGGCTGCCATGGAGCCTGTAGCGATGGTCTCTTTGTGCTCGCCGCCAGGCTCACGGAGATGGACATGCACATCGATAAACCCAGGGCTGATGAATTTCCCCTTGGCATCTATGATTTCGGCGTTTGGATTCTCTATGTTTTCAGAAATTTTGGTGATAAGACCATTTTCTATCTGAATGTCTTTTTGGACTAAACTCCCTTGTTGGTCAAGGATTTTTCCGTTTTTAATGATTTTCATATTATTTATTTTATTTCTTTGAATGTAAAGCCTTTTTGTTCCAAAGTATTTTTTAAAATAGCCATTCGTGCGAAAACTCCGTTTTCCATTTGTTTAAAAATTCGGGAGCGGGAGCATTCCACCAAGTCGGAATCTATTTCCACATTTCTATTTACAGGTGCGGGATGCATGATGATGGCGCTGGGCTTCATTTTCTTTTCTCGCTCTTTGGTAAGCCCATATTTTCTCAGGTATTCTTCTGGAGAATATTTTGTTTTTTGGTGATGTCTTTCGTGCTGTATTCTTAGG
>CAUQMH010000073.1:0-7642 GCA_963519075.1 uncultured Flavobacteriaceae bacterium | reverse complement strand
ATTGTATATTTCTCCTGTAAGTTTTCCCAATTTGGATTTTCTTTTCATGTAAAGAAAAAGGTTCTCATCCTTATAGAAATTTACTGAAAAATCATCATTAACGATTATTGTTATTTTCATCTTATTTCTTTTTAAAATTACAATAATCCTAAAATATGTAGTAAATAGACCATCAAAGCAACTAATAATAAAACATGAAAATTCCTACAAAGAAATTATAAAATCCCTGTGCAAAACCACTTACTATCTCATTTTGATTGGCTGAAAGACTTTCTTTCTTAATATTTTCCTTAAAGATTCTAAAAAAATAATACCTGGTATTAATTCCGAGAAAATCAATAAGAAACTCCTTTATAATTATTTCAATTATTACTTCCATACCTTAATTTTAAATAAAAAATAAGCAATTTTCATTGCTTATTTAAATTCAATCGTATATGTTCCTGTGGATTGTGTTTTGCCTTTTTCTGCTTTTACATGTTTTTTAACCATTGTGATGGCATTATTTATCGCATTACGAGACCTCAGTCCTCCCACTCTTTGAGCGGAAATGACCCTTCCATTAGCATCTACCACATAAGAAATCGTGATGGAACCTTTTTCTTTCACACTATGGGCAGGAAGTTTTCCTTTATAATTGTTCGTCCCTGGAATTCCTGAAATCAATTTTCTATCAACGCCTATTTTGCTTTCCTTTACGACTTCTTTTTTAGCTTCAGTTTCTTTTTTAGCGTTTGCTTCTTGGGTTTCTGCTGTTTTCGCGTCAGCAATATTCTTTTTTGTATCTTTTTTCTTCGGCTCTTCTTTTTTTACCTCTTCATTTGCTGCTGGTTCTTTTGGTGAAACAGTCTCTTCTTTCACAGGTTCAGCTGGCTTTTCTATAGGAACTTCCTGTTTTTTAGGAGCTTCCGAAGGCTGAGGCGGAAGTGGCTGTACATTTTGCACTTCATCCACCATAGGCGGATCCAATGAAATGTTTTGAGCCAAAGAATCTCGGAATTCTAATTCCTCTTCTATCGGAACATTTTTAGCCAATTCATCTTTTTCTCTTTGTTTTTTATTTATAGGGATAATGTGCAGCACTCCTACAAATAGAATGCTGATAACCGCTGTCAATCCTATGCTTTTTACCTTATTCATCTTAATTCATGTTTTTGATTTCTTCTATGATTTCCAGAAATTTATTTTCTCCCATTTTCAGTGACAATTCTATTCTATATGTCAGTGAACCTAAAATCAATTTAAATATATAAATAAGTCCTCCTAACATAGCTCCGATGCTCACTGGGAAAAACGAAGTATAAAAACGCTCATCAGACAAATCTGAAAAACCTTCTGAAAAAAAGAAAATGATAGAAATACCCGTTCCTAGAACTCCCAAGAACAAAACCACCCTAGCCCAAAGGCTGAATTTAAAAAGGTCTTTTCGCAGCTGGATGGTTTCTATCTCTCTCTGATTGACTATCGTGACAAACATCTCCAGCGAAGATTTGTCTATTTTTTCTAATCCTTTTCTTATGATTCTGGCTTCTGGAGAAGAAATTCTTTTGCATAAATCCTTTGCGGAATCTAGGCGGTGGTCATACAGACAGTCTGCTATATTATCCAAAAAATCATCTTCCTCTGTATCCATCGATTTTAGTGATAGATATTTCTCAAAAAACGAATACAAAACGACCACTGCAAGGACAAACATAGCCACCACAAAAAAACTAGTAACCATCTGTCCGCTAAAAAGCAATTCCCAAAGTGAAATTTGATTTCCCTTCTCCATATATTTTTAATTTTTGACAAAGATAAAGGTTTTTCCTTTGAATAACGCTAATATGACTCTATTTTGTATCACGATATACAATAAAAAAAACAGACTATTCCGAAAAATAGTCTGTTTCTAGATAAAAATTAGTTATTAAAATGAATATGAAATAGTCAGTTTATAATTTCTATTCCTACCTGGGTTAATCTGGAAAGTAGCCTGATATGGCTCGTCCGCAGGATCATTAGAATACAAATCATTGCTAGAAAGGGCGTTGTTATAATATGTTGTGTTCAAAATATTTTCTACATTCAGCCCTATTCTTATATTATTCTTCGCCTGATAATAGATTGCTCCATTTAGAAGAGTGTATGCAGGAAGAACTTGGTCATTTTTCTCAGTTCTATATGTTTCATCAGTATAGAACACTCCTAAACCAACCCCAAAGCCTTTCATAAATGTACGAGGCTCATAGTTTGCCCACGCATTGAAAGAGTGTTTCGGCGTCCATGGAGTTTTGTTATGAGATAGATCCGCTTTTCCTGGCTCTGGCTCCTGCATTCCTAGGAACGCATCAGTAAATGCATAACCTACTTTAGCGTAAAGCCCTTTGAAGATTTCTGCATCTGCATCTACTTCAAAACCTCTAGAATATGCTTTTCCTACCTGACTTCTCACATAGTGTCCCACAATAAGGTTTTTCTTTTCTATATAGAATCCTGAAATGGTAACATTTAGTCTGTCTTTCTTTTCTAATTTAATACCTCCTTCTATCTGTATTCCTTCCTCTGGTTTAAAGAGTTTTCCTGTTCTATGGTCATGAGAACGAGTTGGTTTGAAGAAACTAGAAGAAGACCCATAGATAGTCATGAAATTCTTAATTGGCTGGAATGAAAGCGCAGCTCTATAAGTGAAATTATGATGAGAGCCATTACTAGGGTTGGGTTGTGCCGTTATTAATCTTTCCCCATCATACATTCCGTCAAAATAATCATATCTTCCACCAAGTAAAACTTTAAATCTATCTGCAAATTCTATCCAATCTTGAAGATAAAATCCTGTAACCACTTCTTTCATAGAAACCACCCTATCTATATCCACTCTTCTCTCTCCCATTCCAAGAACAGGGTCTACGATAGGAATATTCTGACCACTTGTCCCCTCTGTAACAGTTCCTTTCCAAGTTTTTCTATCCAAGTAAGAGAAAGTATTTCCTACAATCATTTTATGCTTAAAGTCCCATGTTTTAAACCCAAAACTAAAATCAAGCTGATTCATTAGTGGTCTTGTAACATGATTAAAGAAAGTTGGACCATTTCTTCTAGATAAAGTATTTGTAGCTTTATCCACAAAAAGAACCTCTTCCGCCAAATAATCTATTGAATCATCAAAATAGGAAAGCTTATAGTCAAGAGCCCCTCCGAAATCAAATCTATGTTTGTATTTCAAATAAAATTCCTTTTTCTCGTTCTTTAGACGATCACGAGTATCAGATAAGTTTATCATAGGATTTATCCAGTCGTAAGGTTTTCCATCATTTGTTGCAGGAACACCAATATCTGCTCCATAGTAGTCATTGTTATACTGCGCAAAGAACTCCAATGTATTTTGGTGGTCCGGCGTATACTGTAACATTAGGGAAGAGTTAAAATTCTTTTCCTTTATCCCTTTAAAGCCATCTGTATTCATCAACCCTGCATCTACACGGTATCTTAGCTTGTTAGAAATAGGCCCTCCTATCCCCATTTCTACATTATATGTATTGTAACTTCCGATAGTGAATTTTGCTTCTCCTTGAGTTGTGTAAGTTGGTTTTTTTCTAATAATGTTGATAATTCCCCCTAATGCAGAGTGTCCAAACATATCACCAGAAGGGCCTTTTAAGAACTCCACTCTCTCCACATTGGCAAAGCTGGCAACAGGAGCACTCTGAGTGATGGTGTGTCTTTCGTCTCTGATTCCGTCATATAGAACCACAAAGTTATCAAACCCTCTTATATTAAAGAACTGGAAACCAGCATACTGCTTTACAGGATTTACCCCAGCAACCATCTTAGAAGCTTCCTCTATATTGTTAATATTCCATTTCTGTAATACTGCACGATTAAGCACATTTACAGTCATTGGAGCATCTAAGTTTTTTATGTTTAATTTGTTAACTTCTAATTTTTTCTGTGTAGAAATCACCACTTCTGGTATTTCTTTAGAACCCTCCTTCATCACTACATAGACTACAGGAGTATTAGCTCCTACACTTCTTCTAAATGGATGAAAATTTTCTGCCGAGAAAGTCAGCGTTCCTTTTTGAGATGGTATATTGATGATAAATTTACCATTACCATCAGTAACTGTTTCTGTGGCAGAACCCTCAAAACTTACCTTCACATTCGGGATAGCATTTCCCGAGGTATCATGTACCTCCCCTGTAATTACGGTTTGTGAATATAGCCCGATAGAAGCCAATACAAAACCTGTGCTTAGAATTTTTCTAACCATTTTTTGATAATTTTTAAAGTTATTATTGATTTAAACTAGTATTCTATGGATTGTATATTATATGTCTGCGTCCGTTGATATTATGTATTTCAGATTCCACATCAAATAATTCCTTTAACAGCTCTGGCGTAAGCACCTCATCCGTAGGCCCCTGCAATAGGACTTCGCCTTTTTTCATCGCAACCAGCTCATCACAGTATATAGATGCTATATTCATATCATGAATTGCCGAAAGAACTGTAACCCCCATGTTCTTAATGATATTCATAATCTCTATCTGATGCCCTATGTCCAAGTGGTTCGTAGGCTCATCTAGGATGATGAATTTACTCTCCTGCACTAGAAGTCTTGCTATCAAAACCCTTTGTTTCTCCCCCCCCGAAAGGGTATTAAAACTACGGTCTCTATAGTCCTCTAGTTTCATTTCGTGGAGTACCTTGTCTACTTTTTCTAGGTCTTCTTTGGAATAGTTTTCTAATGTGTCTTTGTGCGGATAACGCCCCATTTCTACCACCTGCTGAACGCTAAAATCAAACTGACCGCCAGATTCCTGAGCCAAAACTGCTATTTTTTTCGCTCTTTCTCTTCCTGACAGCTGGAACAAATCATGTTCATCAAAAAAGATTTTACCGCTTGTGGGCTTATTTACTCCATATATAGTTTTCAGCATTGTTGATTTCCCTGAACCATTCGGCCCTATCACTCCCACGAAAGAGTTTTCCTTTACGCTGAATGATACACCTTTTAGGATTTCAACTTTACCTACTTTAAAATTCAAATTTTCTACTCTCAGCTTCTCCATTATTTTCCTGATTTAAATGAGTAATTCTTGTCCATCAACATCCAAAGGAAGAACGGCCCTCCTATAAGTGATGTAAGGATACCTATCGGTAAGTCCTTCGGATAGAAAGCATTTTTAGCAAATAGGTCACAGCAGAGCAGGAAAATCGCTCCTATCACCGCTGCCATAGGAACCAGCCTCGCGTGTTTATTCCCACAAAGCATTCTCGCTATGTGAGGCACCATCAGCCCCATGAATCCTATTGCTCCTGTTGCCGATACCAAAACAGAGGTAAGCAATGATGCTACGATAACTATAAATGTTTTCATCAAATTAACATTCATCCCCAGCATTGTAGCGTTTTCATCTCCGAAAAGCAATAAATCCAATGATTTAGACAATCCTAAAACCACCAAAACCACCAAAATAAGTATCACAAACGGAATAGGAAGCAACTCCCAAGTAGCACCTCCCAAACTTCCCATCGTCCAGAACAATGCACTTTTCACTTGACTCGCGTTCTTAGCTAAGGAAATTATCAAATCCGTAAGCGCTGTAAATATCGTAGATATAGCCAATCCCGAGAGAATCAGCCTCGTAGTAGATGTATTTCTTCCATATTCTGTTCCTATCACGAAAACCAGTACACTACATATCAAAGTTCCTATGAAAGCCCCTGTAGAAACAGATGCCAGCCCCATAGCACCACCTCCCAAAACAATAACAAACACTGCTCCCGTAGATGCCCCTGACGCTAAACCAAGCACATATGGGTCTGCGATAGGGTTTTTGGTCACGCACTGCATCAGCACACCGCAGACCGCAAGTCCCGCCCCACAAATTATGGATAACAAAACCCTTGGAAGTCTCACCTCCCAGATTATAGTTTCATGTGTCAGTGGCCAGTATGGCTCATAGATTTCTGTTCCTGTTATTTTATTTGCTGCTATTTTATAAGCAGTTTCTGCATCTAGATTAGAGGTTACTACCCCTATTGCCATTACAAACAATACAAATAAAACCACACACAATATCGAAAATACGACTCCAAATCGATATCTACTTTTCATACAACAATTTATTTAATTTAATTATAAAATCTATATTCCTAACCCCTGGCGAAATATCCTCCAAAGCTATTTTATGGATATTATCATTCTTTACTGCTGGTATATTTTTCAGTGCTGGGTGTTCTTTCAGTGCCTTTTTCTTTTCTTCATAAGATGAGCGCCCTTCTCCCTCCATATCTGCTATTATAATAATATCAGGATTTCTATCTACTAAACTTTCGTATGATACGAATACATGGTCTGCCGATTGGTCTGCATAAACATTCTGACCTCCTGCTTTGTTTATCAAATCCGTAGTAAGTCCTGCGGAAATATACAGTCCGTTTTCAATAACTGAGAAAACCAAAACTTTTGGTTTGTTTTCCTTTTTTATAAAGTTTTTCTGTGCGTTTTCCAGTTTGGCTTTCATCTCAGAAACCACTTTTTCTGCATTTTTTTCTACTTTAAAAATCTTTCCTAAAGTATAGAAGTCTTCATAAACCGTTTCGAGAGTTTCATTATCCCTCACTGCTTTTGCGACAAATGGATAAATTCCCTTATCGATAAGCTCCTGTGGTGTTCCCGTAGCCTCCGATTTGATTGCTCCGTCCCATCCAGAAACGAAATCCACTCCTGAAAGCAAAAACTCTTCCTTGGAATAAATAGCATGGTGTCCTTTAAGTCTTACAGGAATCTTATCATAGGCTTCTTTAAACTCTGGTAAAATAGGCCCTTCCTCTGTCGCCACTACTATTTTGTCTCCTAAACCTAAAGCCAAAAACATCTCCGTCATAAAATGCGAAAACAAAACTGCCTTATCTGGTGTTTTATTCACATTCACGACCAAAGTATCCGCTCCGTCATTAAATTCATATGAAAAATACGCCTCCTTTTTTTCTTCTTTTGTTTCTTTTGAAGAAGCCTCTCCTGCGCCTTTGGAGCAAGATAACTGGGCTAATAAAATCATCGATGATAAAACTACCTTCAATACTTTCATCTCAATTCTTGTTAAAAATTCCCGCAAAAGTAACATTTAAAATTTATCATTACAAATAAAATATCATCTTTTTTCAAAAACATGACACTAGTCAGTATTTATCGTTTTTCTTTTTTCACATTTGTATTTTTTCTACTTTTGCGGTCTTTAATTGTAATAAAATGGGGAAAAATAAATTGGCTCGTTTTGCCGAAAACAAGACACTTCCGAATGTAATTCAGCCCACACGAGAGGAGGCTCTGAATGGCTTTTATCTAAAAGGAAAATGGAGACAGGATTTCTTTAAAAATGATAAACCCATCGTCCTAGAACTCGGCTGTGGAAAAGGAGAATACTCTGTAAACATGGCAAAAGCATTCCCTGATAAAAACTTCATCGGGATAGATATAAAGGGCGCTAGATTTTGGTTCGGTGCAAAGGAAGCCCATACTTTGGGAATGAAAAATGTGGCTTTTCTGAGAACGCAGATAGAGCTGATAGAGCATTTTTTTGGAGAGGAAGAAATTGATGAAATATGGATCACTTTCCCAGACCCACAGATAAAATACCGCAGAACCAAACAC
>CAUQMH010000072.1:0-7686 GCA_963519075.1 uncultured Flavobacteriaceae bacterium | reverse complement strand
ATCAAACCTACCGCTCTGGCTAATGTCCGCGCGATGTACACCAGACTAAATAAAAACATCCAAGTCATCGGCTGCGGCGGCGTTCTCACAGGGCAAGATGTCTTTGAGCATATTCTATGCGGAGCAAGTATGGTTCAGGTAGGCTCTCAGCTGATGAAAGAAAATCCGTCTATATTCGGGCGACTTCTATCTGAATTAAAAGAAATCATGTCCCAAAAAGGCTACCAATCCATAGATGATTTCAAAGGTAAATTAAAATCCTTGTAGTTCATCTGCATGGTTTTTAGTATTTTTGGAAAAAATTTAAATCTTTTCAATGACAAAATTAAGCGTAAATATCAATAAAATAGCGACCCTCCGAAATTCCAGAGGAGGGCTGCTTCCCAGCGTAACAGAAGCCGCAGTGAAAATTCAGGAATTCGGAGCAGATGGCATCACCATCCACCCGAGACCAGACCAGCGCCACATCACAAAACAAGATGTCTATGACCTAAAACCGCTGGTGCATACGGAATTTAATATCGAAGGCAATCCGCACCGACCATTCATAGACATGGTTTTAGAAATCAAACCTACGCAAGTGACTTTGGTTCCTGATGCAGATAATGCCATCACTTCCAATGCTGGCTGGGACACCAAAACTCATCTGTATTTTCTAACAGACATTATATCGGAGTTTAAACGAGCTGGGATTAGGACTTCTATTTTCCTTGATCCTAAACCAGAACTGTGTGATTATGCCGCTAAAACGGGAACTGACCGTATAGAACTATACACAGAGGCCTATGCTTCTGGATACAAAGCCAATAAAGAGGCGGCTATCAAACCTTATTTAGAAACAGCTATCCGTGCAAGCGAGCTGGGACTGGGCATCAATGCTGGGCATGATTTAAGCCTTGAAAATCTACGATATTTCGCAGAAACTATCCCAAATCTCTTGGAAGTGTCCATAGGGCATGCACTCATCAGCGAGGCTCTCTACATGGGCATGGAAAACACTGTTCAGGCTTACCAAAAAAGATTAGAAATCGACAAATAATTTTTTCTTACATGAGAAAGAAAAGAGAATTTCACTCTTCAGAATTGGTAAAAAGTTTGGCCAAAATCTATGGTTTTGATGAGATTTTGGTTTCATTTAAAATAAAAGACTTTCTCCGAGAATACTTGGACGAAAGTCTTTTTAATGAAATAGAACAAGTTCGGCTAAACAAAGGCGTTCTCAGCCTAAAAATAAAATCTCCTTTACTAAAAAACGATTTCCAGATGCGAAAATCGTTCTATGTCAATAAAATCTCTTCTGAACTGGGAATAGAAATTACCCAAATCATCATTCTATAACTACTCTTGGAGGCGGATATGGTTCATCTGCTTCATTATCCAGCTGTGCTTTCTTTTCAGGCCGGGTGTAGGATTTTTTGGGTCGTATTTCTTTGGATTTGGAAGAACCACTGCTATCCACGCCGCCTCGCTTTTGGTAAGATTTTTAGCCGATTTCTTAAAATAATACCGCGAAGCCGCCTCCACACCGAAGACCCCCTGCCCCATCTCTATGGAATTGAGATACCTCTCCATGATGATTTTCTTGTTCCAAACCTTTTCAATCACGAAAGTAAAAACCACTTCCAAGCCCTTTCTAAACCAGCTTCTATTATTCCAAAGGAAAACATTTTTGGCCGTCTGCTGGGAAATCGTGCTTCCGCCTTGTATTCGTTTTCCTTTTTCATTATTCTCCATGGCTCTCTCAATAGCTTTAAAATCAAAACCATCGTGTTTATAATAGTTTTGGTCTTCTGATGCTATGACCGCTATTTTCACATAATCCCCCATTTCATCATAGGAAACATACTCGCGGTCTAATTTCTGATATTGAAACAAACCGCCGAGCTGCGTCCATGTGATAATGGGATTAAAAAATCTGCCCCAAACCACCGCTAAAAGGTAAAATATTAAAATAAAATAAATTATTTTCTTCAAATATTTCAGCATCAAAAACCTATTTTTTTATTTTCTTTTGTAGTGTCTTTTAGGGATTTTTCATCCATATTCGTAAGTTCCGCCAGAGAACGCGGTTCATCTACTGTAATGTCCTTGCCTATTGATTTCAGGTAAGCATTACATTTTTCTACAGTCAGTTCTCGGAATTTATACTCCGCTATCAGCCTTCCTTTTCTCAGCAGGGCAGAATCTATTTTGGATATATCCGAATTAAATGTACAAATTAGCTGACATTCAAGCACATCTGACAGCATTCCATCTGCTATATTCAGAATCGAAGACACCACATCTGTATTGCTGTTGAGCGTGGTTCTCTCCGCGATGTAGTTTTCACAATCTTCCAGCACCAAAACCGAATTCTGATTATCCACCAAAACCCCAATAAAACTAGGGTCTGTGAGCGAAGAAATCATGGTAGTCGGTATGAAAATGAATTTTTTATTCGGAATCTGGCTCGTCAGCCATTTGATGTAGTTGGTCTTTCCAGAACCTGCAATTCCGTGAAGCAGCACGATTCCTTTGTTTTCATTGGTTATTGTGTGTTTCACTCTGGTATGCACCTCCATAAAATCATCATTGTACATCAGATCCAAGTCTATTCTGTGAGGTTTTATCGTATGAGTTTTCAAGTCAAAACCTGAATTATCTTTCAGCAAAATAGATACTTTGGCTTCTTTAGAAATATATTTTTCAAAATACTCACTGAAAAGTTTTATAAGATTTGTCTTAGTATTAGGAGAATCATTTTTATAATAAACATACTCCACACGATAGAGCCCTTCCTCAAAAACTTCTGTATCATAGTCATCAGACAAGTCTCTGGTTAACAGTATAAAAACCTCTAACTCAGGATGAAAGTAGCATTCCTCGCTCTCATAAAGTTCGTTGGTTTTTGATGAATATTCCATCGTTTGGAAATCCTCACATTTCTGGAACTGAGAGAGTTTTTCTTTGTGTATAACCAGCTCATCATTACCGATATACAGATTTGCCATAGCATTATTTAACAAAGCTCTATAAGGCGCCGAAGTGTGAGAAACATCCATCTTGTTATAAAGCTTTACTGCTCCTGCTTCACCATCATACCCCATTAAATAAAATGGTTTGTAAAATTCTGATTCTTTTATTCTCATATTTTTAAATTTAATTTATACTTTAATATTTTGTTTATTTTTTCTCTTTATACCAAGAGGAATATTTTACATAATTTTTGCTTATTCGCTGTATTTCAGACTCCATAAGGTCTTGCGAAACATCTTTTATCTTTTTTGCGGGAACTCCTGCCCATAGCTCGCCTTCCCTGATGTGTGTCCCCTGCGTAACCACCGAACCAGCCGCCACCACAGAGTGAGACTCTACCAGACAGCCATCCATGACAATAGCCCCCATACCGATAAGCACATTATCCTTTATTTCGCACCCATGAACCACCGCATTATGCCCTATGGAAACATCATTTCCAATAATGGTCGCATGTTTTTCGTAAGTGCAGTGCACGGTTACATTATCTTGAATATTCACCCTGTCACCCAGCCTGATGCTGTTCACATCTCCCCTCAACACGGCATTATACCAAATACTGCACTCCTCTCCCATGACCACATCGCCGATAATCACGGCTGTTTCCGCTAAAAACGCACCCTCGCCCACGATGGGAGTTTTTCCTAAAACTTCTCTAATCAAAGCCATTTTCTATAATTTTTCTGCTGTAACTATCACAGACATAGAGTTTTCTGGGCTAAAATCAACTTTATTAAATCCGCCATAAAACTGAATATTTTTAAACCCTGTATTCTCCAAAAAACCTTTAAGTTCTTGATAATCAATATTTATCAAAACTTCTTCGTTTTCAACTTTTTTATCTAAAATAGTTTTGAAAATAATGTTTCCCTCTTCATTCAAATAGTAAGAACGCCCAAATGTAACTGTCTCATTATCAATCATCGGTAAATTTCCTAAAAAATTTCCTTCTTTATTTTTGGATGTAAATTTCCAAAAATTCACCATTTGGATGATTAGTTTCCCGCCTTGTTCCAGCTGGGCATAAGCTTTCTGCAAAAAAACTGAAATCTCTTTCTTGCTTTCCAAATGAGGGAGCGTGTTTCCTATGTTGATAATGGTCGTAAATTTCGGAAGTCTGTCAATATCAAGCATACTCATATTGACGACTTCTACGCCTTTCTCTTTTGCTTTATTGATGAGTTTTTCGTTGATATCAATAGCTGTGACATCATAATTCTCACCAAGTAAATACTGGGACAAATTCCCTGTTCCTGCGCCCACATCCAAAACCTTTTTACCTTTTATTTCCTCTGCAAAAAAAGTTTTGTGCAGTGGAGACAATGAAAAAATCAAATCATATTTCTCTGAAATATCATCATAAAATTTTTTCATATTCTTTTGATTCTGTGTAATATCGCTCATAATCGCGTTTTAATTATTTCACATTTTTCCTTTTCATAAAAATAGAAGTCACTATCACGATGACTACCATAATGCCAAGCATCCAATAAAAGCCGTATTCATGGTCTATTCCGAACATTTCCTGAAAATTCATCCCGTAAAGACTCGCCAAAAAAGTTATCGGTAAGAAATACGCTGAATATACAGCTAAAATTTTCATGGACTCGTTATTTCTCTGGTCAGTCAGCGCCAAAAATAGACTTATAAGACTGGTAGACTGCGAGTTAAGGTATTCAAAACCACTCATCACCTCCGTATAGGTATCCTTCAAATCATTGAATTCTATTTTTTCTATTGGGAGTTTGTCATAAAAATTAACCCATTCATTAGAAATGGACAAAAGTTTCAGATTAAGACTTGCTCTCCTTTTCAGACGATATAGACGCTTGATTTCATTAGAGTTAGAATCCGTTTTAGTGAAAACATCATTCTCTATTTTTTCCATTTTCTCCAAAAGATTGATATTTTCTTTTCTATAAGATTTCAAAATACCAGAACCCAGTTCCAAGGCTACCCGATATGGATTAGCAGCCTGAAAAGTCCCATTTTGCAGTTCTTCGGAAAGTTTTTTAATCCGCTCATTATCAACTCTATGAATGGTTAAAACAAAATTTTCTTTAATAAAAATCCCAACTTTTGTACTAATATCGTTAATAGAATTCAAAAACTTGTTGCCAGGCTCAGAACTTGCCCTCGCAAGAATAAATTTAATTTCGCCCAAATCCTCCGCTTTGGGAAGATGATTGGTATTGATACAATCTTTTAGGTGTAATATATTGATTTTGTATTGTTTAGATATTTCTGAAATATTTTCATATTTCATATCCTGAATGTCAATCCATTCGAAAACATCATTTTTGTATAGTGACTTAACTATCATAATATCAAATCTTTACCATTTCTGTAATCTCCACATCATAACCGCTTACTATTGGTTTCTGATCTATATTTTGAGATAAAATTTTTATTTTATGTATTCCTAACTCCTTGATAATCTGAATTCCTATTCCATAATCTTTAAAATTCTGAGCACTTTTAACCTCTGTTTTTTCTTGATTATTAATGAACTGCTGAAGCTTTCGCAGTGTATTCTCCGTAGTGGAAACATTATTGATAAAAACTATCACTCCTCTGCCCTCTTCGTTTATTTTAGCAGTTATTTTCTCCAATAAAGACTTCTCGCCATTAGCCAAAATACTCAGCACATCGAAGTAAGACCCAGAAGACTGCACCCGCACGAGAACCTCATCATTTACCGACCAGCTTCCTTTGGATAAAGCAAAATGCACCTGCTCCGTGTATTTCTCCTTAAAGGCATAAAACCTGAAATCTCCATAAAAAGTTTTCACGTCTCTTTCTTCGATTTTATCTATCAAATCTCCATTTTTCAGGCGGTATTCTATCAAATCCTCTATGGAAACTATTTTTAGGTTTTGTTTTCGGGCAAGTTCTGCCAGCTGTGGAAGCCTTGCCATCGTTCCATCTTCGTTCATGATTTCGCAGATTACTCCGCCCTCTTTCAGCCCTGCAAGTCTAGTCAAATCTATCGCGGCCTCGGTATGTCCAGCTCGTTTCAGCACTCCGCCTTCTTTGGCTCTGAGAGGGAAAATATGCCCAGGTCGCATGAAATCAGTAGGTTTGCTCTTTTCGTCCATTAAGGCTAAAATAGTTCTTGCCCTATCATTCGCAGAAATCCCCGTAGATACGCCATCTCCCAGCAAATCCACTGATACTGTAAAGGCCGTTTCTTTTGGGTCAGTACTGCGGGAAACCATAGCCTCCAAGCCTAATTCATCACACCTGCTTTCGGGAAGCGGCGTACAGATAAGCCCACGCCCATGAATGGTCATAAAATTGATAATCTCTGGCGTGGTCAGCTCCGCTGCAGAGAGGAAATCGCCCTCGTTCTCGCGATTTTCATCATCTACTACGATGATGATTTTACCGTTTTTAAGGTCTTCTATGGCTTCTGAAATTGTATTTAATGTGATATTTTTCATGTCAATTTTATTTCTACAAAGATAATTATTAACATTAGATTTTCTAAAGTTTTTTAATATCTATCTCCGTATATATTCTTGGCTTTTAGTGTATATTTTTTGACAAAGTCCGTTTTACTCTCTGTGTAGGCATCTCTATTATGCTCAAATTTTTTCCAAAGGAGAAGTTTCATTTTTTCATATTCTTTTGCTATATCTTGATTTTCAATAAGATAATCCCGAAAATAAAGTTCATCATTATCGCCTCTCAATCTTATGTGTAAATGAAATACCTTTTCCGCAAAACCATTCATGGTGTATCCTTTGTTATACACCATTCTATCTTTATCATGAGACATGCAGAGATATTGGTTTTTGTCCAAAATATCAGAAATATTTTTCAGACTATTTTTATCATCGCATTCTATAAGGATGTCAATAATTGGTTTTGCCCAAATGGAAGGAACCGCTGTACTTCCTATATGGCTAATAGTAACTCGCTCATTTATAATGGTTTCCAAATATTGCTTTTCTTCCTGAAACCATTTTTCCCATAGAGTATTGTGCGGGACTAATTCGATTGGGAACAGCTGCCATAGCTCTTCAAGCGGCATTTTTAATAATTCTCTATTGTTCAAAAAATTTAATCTAAATATTGACACAAATATAATCAAAATAACCTTATCTTTGGGCTGATGAATCCATATGAACTTTTTATAAAACCTTACGAGGAATATACTTTTTTCCAAATTTTCTTAGAAGCTGTAGCAGCTTTTTTCGGTCTGCTGAGTGTTTTTTTCTCCGTGAAAAGGAATATTTGGGTGTATCCCACAGGCATCATAAGCACTACGATTTATGTTTATATTCTCTTTAATTTCGGTCTTTTGGGCGATATGCTTATCAATGTTTATTACAGCATCATGAGTATCTACGGCTGGATTTCTTGGAACAAAAACACCGAAAACCAAATCATCCGCGTAGATTTTGCCAAGAAAAAAGACTGGCTGGTGGGACTAAGTCTATTCGTGCTGAGTTTCATAGCGGTTTGTGGAGTATATTATTTCAAACCTTTTATAGACAATCATTTTTCTATGAACGGTGTAAGTCTTGGTTTTCAGCAACTTGACTGGGCAAACTGGCTGGATATTTTCACTACTTCCCTATTTCTCATCGGGATGTGGTTCATGGCAAAACGAAAGGTAGAAAACTGGCTTTTCTGGATTGTGGGCGATTTAATCTGCATTCCGAT
>CAUQMH010000071.1:0-7702 GCA_963519075.1 uncultured Flavobacteriaceae bacterium | reverse complement strand
ATAACGTGGGGCGGCAGCACGGTCGCCCGTAAGGATGTTTCCCCAGTTTCCCTGAGTGTCTATCAGGAGTTCTTTCTGACCAATCTGCACCATGGCATCCGTGATGGAGGCATCTCCATGCGGGTGGTATTTCATGGTATTTCCCACGATGTTTGCTACCTTGTTGTATCTTCCATCTTCCAGCTCGCGCATAGAGTGCATGATACGGCGCTGAACGGGCTTAAAACCATCATAAACAGATGGAATGGCACGGTCCAAAATTACATAAGAGGCGTAATCAAGAAACCAGTCTTGATAAAGCCCAGATATTTTTTTTAAAGTTTCTTCTTTATGTTCGTTTTCTTGCATTTATTTTGTGTTTATCAGTCTGATATTTTGGTCGTTTAACTTAGTTTGAAGCCATTTTTTCAGCTTTTCTTCATCCAGTTTCTCTTTTTCTTTGATTTGGTAAATGACAGTATTTTCTTGTTTACGCGAATCTTTTTCGTAACTGTTTAGTTTTCCGATAGATATGTTTTCTATTTCTGGAAAAACGATTCTGAGTTCTTTGATGAGCTGTCGGTCATCAAATTTGTATTCATTCAGCTCGGCAGTAAGATTTTGGATGATGATATCTTTTTCCGAGAAATCCTTATTTTGCTGGTTGATTTCCGCTAAAATTTCACTTTTTAGATTAGATGAATTATTTTTTATCAAGAGTTTTGTATCCTTGATTTCGTAGCTGTCAGCAAGTTTTTTGTTAAGTGCTTGAATTTCAATACTGTCCATTCGCTGATTTAATAAAACCAACTCTATGGTTTTTGGTGTATCATTTTGATTTATTTTCTTATAAATCACCGTATGCCCTCTGTCTGTAAATTCATTTTTGATGAAATTTTCTACATTTTTGGTGTATTTATTATCACTAATGAGACGGTAAGCCAAGAAAATACTTGGAACAATCATAATAGTAAACAAAATATAGATGGAATATTTTACTTTTCTGTCAAATTTTTTATCCTGAGTAGAAACAGGTTTGTATTTAAGGAATTTAACAATAGTAAATGTAGCAATGGCGATGAAGAAGCAGTTGATAGAATATAAATATAAAGCTCCAGCAAAAAATTTAAAATTGAAAGTTGCCAGCCCAAAACCTGCCGTACAAAGAGGCGGCATAAGCGCTGTGGCAATAGCTACCCCAGGGATAGGGTTTCCTTTTTCTACACGGGTGATGGAAATTATTCCTACAATTCCACCAATGAAAGCAATTAAAACATCATAAATATTAGGTGATGTTCTGGCCAAAATCTCAGACTGAGCCTCTTTAAAGGGACTGAGAGTAAAGTAAATCGCAGAGACTAAAAGGCTTACGATAGTGGCGGTGAGCAGGTTTTTTCCTGATTTTTTTAGAAGAGTTAAATCATAAATGGCAAGGGCAACCCCAATTCCTACGATAGGTCCCATAAGTGGAGAAATCAGCATGGCGCCGATAATCACGGCTGTGGAATTGACATTCAGACCAATAGATGCAATGAATATAGCACAAGCTAAAATCCAAAGGTTAGCTCCTTTGAATGAAATGTTTTTTAAGACATCTTGTAAAACCTTGTCTTGTTTTTCTTCTCCTTCGTGTAAGTTAAATAAACTATGTTGTTTCATACTATTTATTGTCGTTATTGTTGTTTTCTTTGTTGGCTTTTATTGTTCGTTGTAATGAAAGTTTTAAATCTCTTATTTCACTGCTTGTAAGGTAGGAAATATCGTATTTTAGGATACTTTCTTTATGTTTTTTACTCGTGATTTTTATATATAACCTTTTGAAAATTAATGCATTTACGATTTCAAAGGAAACAAGTTTGTATTTTGGAAATTCATCTTTTGCTTCTTTTCCTAAAAAAGGAATGATAGAGTGGTTTTTAAAGTTGAGAGCTTCTCCATCGCTGTCGTACTCGAATATCTGGCGACCTCTCAGGAAGATAATCACCAACCCTGAAACTCCTATGAATAAAAGAGATACGCTTACCATTTTCCCAAAAACAGGCAGTTTGATGATGTTTAAAAAAGTCATAGTTCCGCCTATTATTGCAGAAAAAATGGAAAAGGTTAGTAAAAAATTGTATATAGGTGTTTTTTTTCTGTTGCTTAATCTCATGATACAAAAATAAATTGTTGAATATTAAATTTTACTCTGTTATAGCTTCTTCTACTACCAAGTTTTCAAGGATAAAGTTCTGTCTATCAGGTGTATTTTTTCCCATATAGAATTCTAAAAGCTGGTCTATCGTGGTGTCTTTACCCACCACCACAGGCTCAAGGCGGATGTCTTTCCCGATGAAGTGTTTGAACTCTTCTGGCGAAATCTCTCCAAGCCCTTTAAATCTCGTAATTTCAGGGTTTTTTCCTAAATCTTCCAAAGCCTTTATTCGTTCTGCTTCAGTGTAGCAGTAGCGGGTTTCTTTTTTGTTTCTTACCCTAAACAAAGGCGTTTGGAGAATATATAGATGTCCATTCTTAATCACATCAGGGAAAAACTGAAGGAAGAAAGTAATCATCAGAAGTCTAATGTGCATACCATCTACATCGGCATCAGTAGCGATGATGACCTGATTGTATCTCAAATCTTCCAGACTTTCCTCGATATTTAGAGCGGCTTGTAAAAGGTTAAACTCCTCGTTTTCATACACTACTTTTTTGGTTAATCCGTAGCAGTTGAGAGGTTTTCCTTTTAGCGAAAATACAGCCTGAGTTTCCACATCTCTACTCTTTGTGATAGAGCCAGATGCAGAGTCTCCCTCTGTTATAAATATTTGAGTTTCAGTCTTTCTGGCTGCCTTTTGGTCATTATAATGCTGTCGGCAGTCTCTTAGTTTTTTATTGTGAAGAGAAACTTTTTTTGCTCTTTCTCTTGCTAATTTTTGAATACCTGAAAGTTCTTTTCTTTCCCTTTCAGAAACTAATATTTTACGGTGAATAGCATCGGCAATTTCAGGATTTTTATGAAGGAAATTGTCCAGTTTGCTTTTCATATAATTATTGACAAAAGTTCGGATGGTCTCCAGCTCATTGCCATTCGCATCCTGTCCCATAGTGGTGGAGCCTAATTTGGTCTTGGTCTGAGACTCAAAAACAGGATTTCCCACATTGATGTACACTGCACCGATGATGGATTTTCTAATATCCGCAGCCTCAAAATTCTTCCCAAAAAACTCTTTGATGGTTTTTACGAAAGCCTCCTTAAAGGCATTTAGGTGAGTTCCTCCCTGCGAGGTGTATTGCCCATTGACAAATGAAAAATAGGTTTCTGACTGGGATTTATCCGAATGAGTAATCGCTATCTCCATATCTTCATCCTTTATGTGGATGATAGGGTAGAGGATTTCGCCGTCTATTTCCTCTTCTAATAGGTCTTTCAGCCCGTTTTCAGATTCGAAAACAGAGTCGTTATAATAGATTTTTAGCCCTAAATTTAGATAAGTATAATTACGAAGCATACGCTCCACATATTCATTTCTAAATTTATAATTTAGGAAAATAGTGCTGTCAGGAATGAAACTTACCTCCGTTCCATTCTTTTCGGTGGTGTCTGTTTCTTCCGTTACTTCCACCAGTTTACCCTCATGAAATTGGGCTGATTTGGTTTTTCCATCTCGAACAGATTTTACTTGAAAAAAAGTAGAAAGGAAATTAACCGCCTTGGTTCCTACACCATTCAGACCGATGGATTTTTTAAAGGCGCCGTCATCGTATTTCCCACCAGTATTCATTTTGGAAACTACATCTACGATTTTTCCCAAAGGAATTCCACGCCCATAATCACGGACAGTGACTTTTCCATCATTGATTTTAACATCAATTCTCTTCCCAAATTTCATTCGGAATTCATCGATAGAGTTATCCAAAACTTCCTTTAATAGAATATAAATCCCATCATCCGCCGCAGAGCCGTCTCCCAGTTTACCGATGTACATCCCTGGACGAAGGCGCACATGCTCGCGAGGTTCGAGGGTTCTGATGTTGTCTTCTGTATAGTTTGTCTGTTGTGGCATGTCTTTCATAAAGTTTCCAAAAAAGTGTAGCGACAAAGATAATAAAATATGGCTTTAAAGAAAAAACCATTGTGATAAAAAGAAAAAACCACCCAGAATATTGAGTGGTTTTGTTAGTTTATTTTGTGGAGGTTTTGTTCCATGCAGGGTAGAAAGAACATTTTTGATAACGCTTATCGATTGATATGAAAGTATCAGGAAGCTGTTCTTTAGCCCATTTTTCCAGCATTTCGTTTTTCTTCTTGTTGAGAGCCATATTCTTCACTCTTTCAAAATCAGTAGCAAGGTCTACTTGGTGAGCAGGAATCACATCTTCTATTTTTATGAAAATCACAGCTTTTTTTCTATTGTGCTCATCCTCAAATACATCTGTGATGTCTCCTTTGTTATAACCTGCAATGTGGTAAGAGATGGACGGAGAAAGGTTTAGTTTTTCTTGTTTGTAGCCTCCATCTTCACCAAGGATTATCCCTGCATTGTATTTTGTGCTTTTGTCATCAGAATACTTTGTGGCAGCTTCTTTGAAAGTGATTTTTCCGTTTATGATTCTTTTTCGGATATCTTCCATTTCTTTTTTAGCTGCTTCTATTTCCTCTGCATTTGGAGTATTTTTTATAAGAATATGTCTAGCATCGTATATTTTTCCTGATTTTTTCACAAGCTGGATGATATGATATCCATATTCTGTTTCCACAGGGTCTGATATTTCACCTTCTTGTAGGTTCAGAGCCGCTGCCTCGAAAGGTTTTACCATTGTTCCTTTAGAAACATTTTTGTAAAGCCCTCCATTAGATGCAGAACCTTCATCCTCAGAGTGGATTCTAGCTTGAGTCTCAAAGTCGTCTCCGTTTAGGATGTCTTGTTTGATTTTCTTTAATTTATCTATAATCTCTTGTCTGTGCTTGTCATTTAGTTTAGGATACATCACGATTTGAGACAAGATGATTTCCTCTTTTACCTCTGGTAATTGGTATTTGTAAGTGTTATAGAAATCCGTTACTTCACTCGGTGTGATATCTGCTTTTTCGGTAATTCTGGCAAATTTACTTTGTCCGTAGTAACTGTCAGAGTCTATTTTCTCTATCATGTTCTTCATTTCAGCCGAATTTCTGAACTTATATGTGTCCAGCATTGCTTTTTCGGAAGGGAACTGGCTAAGAATTTGGTTGTATTTATTATTAACCTGTTCTTTTATTTCCTTGCTTCTGTTTGGGATTAGAGTATCTTTTTTTGCATGATATACTAGAAGTCTGTTGTTTAGTAAGCTTTCTATAACTTCACAATTATCACCAGAAATCTTCTCGCCCATTTGTTTAGCGTGGTTTTCTTGCTCTGTGATATCTGATTCTAGAACGATTTCATTTCCAATCACCGCAGCGATACCATCCACTAATTGCCCTTTTTTCAGCTGTGCATTTATTTGAGTGGATAATAGTACAATTCCCAGCAATAATGCCTTTTTGATATTTTTTATCATATTTTTACTAAAATTAGTTTACAAAATTAAATTTCTTTGTGAGAAAATCTAAATTTTTTATTATAATTATTTCTTAAATTTTCAAATCTACCTCAAAAGTAGTAAGTTCTTGGAATTTTTTGATTCTTTGTTTCAAAATCATAGGAGAAACCTCTAAAAGTCTTTCTGTTCCAAATTTTTCTACCGTGAAAGAAGCCATCGCAGAGCCCACTATCACTGCTGTTTTCATATTTTCAAAGGAAATACTTTTCGTGGCTGCTAGATGTGCCGCAAATCCTCCTGCGAAAGTGTCTCCCGCTCCTGTAGGGTCAAAAACCTCCTCCAAAGGCAGGGCGGGAATAGCGAAAACTTTCCCTTCGCTGAATAATAATGCTCCATGCTCACCTTTTTTGATGATGACATATTTAGGGCCCATTTTATGGATTTTTTGAGCTGCTTTTGGTAAGGAATATTCTCCAGAAAGCTGTCTCGCCTCTTCATCATTTATCGTGATGACATCAGATTTAGCAATGACCTCCATCAGTAAATCCCAAGTGTGGTTCATCCAAAAATTCATAGTGTCCAGAATCACCAGTTTAGGGCGACAAGACATGCCGTTTAGAACAGATAGCTGCGTGCTAGGGTGAAGATTTCCTAAAAGCAGGATGTCATAGTTTTTACAATGTTCAGGAATTTTTGGCTCAAATTTTTCTAAAACATTCAGTTCCGTAGCCATAGTATCTCTGGAATTCAGGTCGTTATGATACTTTCCTGCCCAGAAAAAAGTTTTTTCATTAGGGAAAATTTCTATTCCTTCTATATTGATATTTCTGTCTGTCAATAAATCCAAATATTCCTGTGGAAAATCTCCACCAACGACGGAAACAAGGCTGACATTAGCATTTAAAACGGAAGCGGAAAGCCCTATATAAGTAGCCGCACCACCTAGGATTTTATCTGTTTTTCCAAAAGGAGTCTCAATAGCATCAAAAGCTACAGTTCCTACTGCCAAAAGATTCATCTGATTGTAAGTGTATGTATTTTAATTATTTATGTTTCCACTCGAAGGATTCTATCATGTGCATCAAGTCTTTCTTGATGTATTCTACCGCAGGTTGTAGAGAGTCTGGTCTTGGTCTAGATTTAAAGTATAAATTAGCCGTTACGAAATGGCGAGTACTGTCTGTGATGTAGATTTGGATATTGGAAGCAGACTGCCCTTTTAGTTCATAAAAGTTCCCAAAAACTCTTTTTTCTGGATAAGAAAAAGATTTAGTATCTATTGCAGAAGCCCTGATAGTGTGTTCATAGACCATTTTTTCTACTTCTTTTATATGTAGATTAAAATCATTTTTGATAGGAAAATAGGTTACAAAAATATTCGCTCTCATCGTAGGGTAAACCACATTGTACCAGCAGGTTTGTTTTGCTTGGTCTATTTTTGCAAAGTCTGAATACTCAAAAGAAAATGCACATTCTGAAGAGAATGGAATATACTTAGCTTCAGGGTACTCCAAACGCAGCTCTCCCTTTGGTTTGGGCTGAACATCACTACTACACGAAACGATAAAAGTAAATATAAAGCTTAAAAATAAATATCTAAACATTCCGCAAAAATAAGAATTTATATCAAATAAGAAAGAGTAGAAATAAATAAAGTAATTTAGAATGATTAAAAATAAAGAAAAAAATTATAAATTTGTAAACTCAAATTTAAAAATGTATCAAAGAAATGAAGACAGCATCAATTTATCAAGATTTAGAATTTAATGAAAATAAACCAGCAATAAAGGCGATTTTGGAGACAGATTTTACGAAAGAAATCAGAATCCTAATGCGAGAAAACCAAGAAATGAAAGAGCACCAGACGCCTTTTCCCATTGTGGTGGAACTGCTGGAAGGAGAAATTATTTTTGGCGTAGAAGGACAGAATTACGAAGTTAAAAAAGGAGATTTATTGACTTTATCAGGAGGCGTTCCGCACAATCTCATTGCGAAAAAAGAAAGCATTATTCGTCTGACGCTTAGTAAGTTAGATTCATCAAAAAGAGTAGAGGGCGTTGCTGAAAAATCCTAAATCATGAGCAAAGAACAAAATATGAATACCAGCCAAGGTCATTGGATTTTGGCAAAAATGGGCAAACGAGTACTGCGCCCAGGAGGGAAGGAGCTGAGTATGAAGATGATAGAGGGACTGAATATCAGCCCGAATGATGATGGG
>CAUQMH010000070.1:0-7840 GCA_963519075.1 uncultured Flavobacteriaceae bacterium | reverse complement strand
TTTTTCTCCATCTTTTATACAGCTTACGATATCCTGAATATCCGCATCGGATTTTTCTGTATAAAAAGTTTCGTTTTGGGCTAAAATTTTGACATCATATTTTTCTGCAAACTGGAGCAAAGTTTGGTTCACATGCTCCTCCTCATACAGACCATGATTCTGAATCTGCACATAGAAATCCTCGCCAAATTCCTCTTTCCACCACTTGAAAAGTTCTTCCCCTTTCTGCTCCCCAAAATTCAAAATCGCATCTGGAATATCACCAGAAATACCAGAAGTAACCGCGATAAGCCCCTCTTTATACTGCGAAATCATCTGTCTGGAAATCCGCGGAACACCGAAATAAAATCCTTTAACAAAACCTATACTTGAGAGTTTTGCCAAGTTTTTATAACCTGTAAAATTCTTCGCCAGCAGCACCATATTTGTCCTTCTGTCTGGGTCATCTTTGGTAAACTGCTTCTGCTCAGGTCTGTCCGAGATATAAAACTCACACCCCAAAACAGGAATTATTGTTTTCTGCTGTGGTTCTGTTTCAGAAAATTCTATGCCTTCTTCCTCGGCTTTTTGTTTTTGGTCAATGTATTCTTGATGAGCTTTTTTAACCTTGGAATTATAATTTTCCACTTCGGAAATAAACTTAAAAGCCCCCATCATATTCCCCAAATCCACCATTCCCACAGCTGGGAAATTATCGGATTTGGCTCTATTTATCAAATCTTCTATGGAAGTGGTCGATTGTAAAGACGAAAAAATACTATGATTATGAAAATTAAAGTAATCCCCAATTTCCACCTCATCCGTATCCCCAAAATCTACCGTTTTTTTCTTCTTGTTAAAATCCTCTACCTGCCGCCTGATAACGATTGCAAAAGGTTTGATGGGATTAGGATGAAGATTTTGATAGGCTTCCAGCTGCTCTTGGGAAATTTTAAGATTTTCTGCTGGGATTATGCCGATACGCATCATCTCAAAGAAAACCTGAGCCGTAGCATTCACATCGGCGGCAGCATTATGGGCTTCATCAAATTTTTTACCGTAGAGTTTCTCGTAAAGTTCCTCTAATTTTGGTGATTTGTATCTTCCGTTTTTTCCTCCGCTCAGCTGACAAAAATCTGTCCCCAGCTCCATAGTATCGGCGGAAGGCGTTTTTTCTAATGTATTCTCTATCCCTTTTCGGAAAAGCTCTGCACCTACGATTTTATAGTCAAAATCTATATTGTGCCCTGCCACCACTTTAGTTTTCTTGAGCACTTCGGTGAACTCCTCCAAAACCTCCTGCAAGTCCCTTCCCTGTTCCTGCGCCATTTTAGTGGAAATTCCGTGAATTCTGGTCGCATTGAAGGGAATATCATAGCCCTCTGGCTTTATGATATAGTCCTGATTCTCTATCAGTTCGCCGTTTTCATCATGCAGCTGCCAAGCAATCTGCACCATCCTAGGCCAGTTGTCAGAATCTGATAAAGGAGCATTAAAATTCTGCGGTAATCCCGTAGTTTCGGTGTCAAAAACGAGGTACATTCAGTAAAAAAAATTTGGCGTAAAAATAGAAAGAATTTTAGTATAAATTCAACTTTGAATCAAAATAATTTTGACTTATATTTTTCTATACACTTCTTCAAAAGGAAGTCTGATTCTATCTCCCCAAACGCCCTTTTCTTCGCGGATTCCACAGGTTACGACCATATTGATTTCTGCACCGCAGGGCAGTTTAAGCAGTTTTTTCACTCTTAAACTATCAAGGCCTCCTAATGGGCAAGTGTCATAGCCCTGCTCCGCCATTGCCAGCATGAAAGTCTGAGCCACCAAACCACAGCTTTTATGCACCACTATGCGCATATCTGCTTCAGAAACCTGCCTCATCATAGGGCGAAAAAGTCCAATTCCCAGCGCTGTTATTTTTCGGGCTATTCCTAAAATTCCAAAAAAACGAGAATAGACAATTGGAAGGAATTTTTCGTAATACATTTCCCACTTTTTTATGCGTTTTTCTTGTTTTTCCGCTGGGCTGGTTCTCTTGACATTTTCTATTTCTAAACGCAGCATTTCTTTTTCACGCTTACGGTGCAAATCCTGCCGAGTCACGAAAACCACCATCTCCTGTGCTGTATCTGCTGAACTCTGATCCAAACACGCAGAAGCCAATTTTTTGAGCATATCTTTGTCCGTGATATGGTACATTTCATAGAGCTGCATGTTGGAACTTGTAGGTGCCAGCTGTGCCAATCTCAGACAATGAGCCACCTTTTCTGTATCAATTAATTTTGTATCGCTATAGTATCGCACAGAGCGTCTATAATTGAGAATTTGTTCTAAATTCATTGTTAATTTTTTTGTCAAAGATAAAAAAACTGAATAAATTTTTCATAATCATCAAAAAAAATTCCCTTCCAGAAAACTCCAAAAGGGAACAAATGAAACATATTCTATCTTAATTTTAGAATTTCAAATTTTTAAATCTCTCAAAAGCAGCTCTTTCCAGCATTTCTCTGTCATCTGGGTGAGCTATGGAAATAAGCGCTTTTGCTCTCTGCTGGAAGTTTTTCCCATGCAGATCCACCACACCATATTCCGTAGCTACATAGTGCATATGCCCTCTGGTAGTAACCACTCCTGCTCCTTCTTTTAGGAAAGGAACGATTCTCGGCACGCCTTTTTTAGTTCTGGCAGTAATCGCCAAGATAGGTTTTCCTCCATCGCTCAGTGCCGCTCCTCTCATGAAATCCACCTGCCCGCCGATACCGCTGTATTGGTAAGAACCTATACTATCCGAACAAGCCTGCCCTGTAAGGTCTAATTCTATCGCACTATTGATAGACACTGCTCTAGGGTTTCTACGGATAACACGCGGGTCGTTAGTATAATCCACATCAAGGAAAGCAAAAGCTGGGTTATCATTCACAAAATCATATAGTTTCTTTGTCCCAAAAGCAAAGCTCGTTACAGATTTATGTGGATGTGTAGTTTTATACTTGTTATTCACCACGCCAGATTTTATCAAATCTACTACTCCATCACTGAGCATCTCTGTATGAATACCCAAGTCTTTATGATTATTAAGGCACTTCAAAACTGCATCTGGAATAGTCCCAATTCCCATTTGTAATACAGAACGGTCTTCGATGATTTCAGCAATATTTCTACCAATCTGCAATTCTTCCTCTTCTATCTTCGCACCGTAATCTACTGTAAGCAGTTCTGTTTCGTGCCATACCATTTTATCAATCTGGCTCGTGTGGATTACGCCGTCTCCGTGAGTTCTCGGCATTTTAGGGTTTACCTGAGCGATTACATATTTCGCTGTATCTACTGCTGCTCTAGTAACATCCACAGAAAGTCCAAGGGTACAATATCCGTGCTCATCTGGTGGAGAAACCTGAATAATCGCTACATCTAGTGGCATTCTATTGTTTCTAAACAAATCAGGAATATCTCCTAGGAAAATAGGAATAAAGCTTCCTCTTCCGCTGTTTACATTCTCTCTAACCGCTGTAGAGACGAACATCACATTAAAACGGAAACTATCTTCGTATTCTGGTTTTGTGATTTCTACATCGCCTTGTATCGTGATACAGGTAACTTCTACATTTTTTAATTCATTTGCTCGTTTTGCTAACTCGTTTACTAAATAATTAGGCGTACAAGCACTTCCTTGTAAAAAAATCCTATCATTGCTCTTTATCAATGACAGCGCTTCTTCTGCTGAACAATACATATTATTTTTCTAATGTTTTTGTGACAAAATAATTTTTTATCAAATTATACTTATTTAAATTTTTCGGCAAATATAAAAATTTTTTCGCTTAGAAAATATCCCTATTTTTAGCCATTTATTTTCATGATAAAATTTAGTTTATTATTCTTTTATTCTAAGAATAATTTGCGTATTTTTGTAGAACTATATATTTTAATTATAACATTTTCAAATTATGAAAGTATTGATAATCGGAAATGGTGGAAGGGAATCTGCCATCGCATGGAAACTAAAAAATGACCCAAGAATTACCCAATTTTACTTTGCAAAAGGAAACGCCTCTACAGAGAAATTAGGAAAAACAGTTTATGAAACGAAAATAGCAGACCTAGTGAAGTTTGCTAAAAAAGAAGATATAGAACTTACTATCGTAGGTCCAGAGGCTCCGCTGGTAGAGGGCATCGTGGATGAGTTTAACAAAGAAGGATTGAGAATTTTCGGAGCTAAAAAAGCGGCTGCATTACTAGAAGGCAGCAAGGCTTATTCCAAGAAATTCATGCAGGACTACGGCATCAGAACTGCTAAAGCAAAGATTTTTGATTCTTACAATGATGCGGTTGCTTATGTGAAAACTCAAGCTTTCCCATTAGTGATAAAAGCGAGCGGTCTGGCAAGTGGAAAAGGTGTGGTGATTTGTAAAGATTTAGCTGAAGCAGAAACTACCATTCACGATTTCATGATTAGAAAAATCCATGGAGATGCAGGAATCAGAATCATTGTAGAAGAATTCTTGAGAGGTTTCGAGGCTTCTGTGATTGCTTTCTCTAATGGCGAAAAATTCTTCCCTTGCATCGCTGTGAAAGATTATAAAAAATTAGGAAATGGCGACAAAGGTCCTAATACGGGCGGAATGGGAACAGTTGCTCCAAATCCAGAATTCACGGCTGCACACATGGAAGATTTCGTTCAAAATATTATGAATCCTACCATCAAAGGAATTCACGATAACATGCTGAAATTCAAAGGATTTATTTTCTTTGGTCTTTTGGTTTCTAATAAAGAATGCTACCTATTAGAATACAACATGCGTCTGGGCGACCCTGAAACTCAGGTAATTATGCCGCTTTTGGAAAGCAACCTTTTAGATGCTATCAACGATTGTATCGATGGAAAAGACATAGAACTTAAGTTTTCAGATAAAAAATCTGTTTGTCTTGTGTTAGCTTCTGGCGGGTATCCTCGTGATTTCGAAAAAGGACTGGAAATCAAAGGAATAGATAAAGTTAAAAACAGTGAAGTTTTCTTTGCTGGAGCTACATACCAAGGAAGCAGAATCGTAACAGATGGCGGAAGAGTGCTGAATTTAGTTGCCACTGGCGACACTTACGAAGAGGCTAGACAAAAGGTTTACGAAGATGCTGATGCTGTCAATTTTGACTACGCATATCACAGAGAAGATATTGGTTTAGTTAAATAATTTTCAGCAAAAAACTATATCAATATGAATAATGGAATCATTGTCCTTGATTTCGGGTCTCAGTACAATCAGCTGATTAGCCGAAGAGTACGAGAAATGCAGGTGTATTCGGAAATTATTCCTTATAACACTCCCATCGATGAAATCAAGGCTAAAAAACCTGCTGGAATCATACTTTCGGGCGGTCCATCTTCCGTAAACGCAGAAGATGCACATTTGGTGGATAAAGAAATTTTTAATCTCGGAATTCCTATTTTAGGAATCTGCTATGGAATGCAGCTTACGGCGCATCTCCTTGGCGGAAAAGTAGAAAAAGGCACCAAAGGCGAATACGGAAAATCTCATTTGGAGATTGTAAAACCTTGCGCTCTTTTCGAGGGAGTGAGCCAAAATTCTATCGTTTGGATGAGCCACTTTGACGAAGTAAAGGAGCTTCCAAAGGATTTTGAAATCAATGCTAAATCAGGCGTGATTGCGGCTATTTCCAACGAGGCTAAAAACTTCTATGCCGTGCAGTTCCACCCAGAAGTGACTCACAGTGAGGAAGGCGAAAAAATGCTAGAAAATTTTGTGTTTAAAATCTGTAAGGCAGAAAGAAACTGGAAATTAACCAATTACATAGAAAAAACTGTCAGCGAAATCAAAGAAAAAGTCGGAAATCAAAAAGTGATTTTAGGGCTTTCTGGCGGTGTGGATTCTTCCGTAGCTGCTGTACTTATCCACAAAGCAATAAGCGACCAGCTGATTTGTATCTTCGTGGACACAGGACTTCTCAGAAAAGATGAAGCGAAAAAAGTAATGCAGAACTATGGAGAGCATTTCCATATGAATATCAAATGTATAGATGCTTCCGAGAGATTTTTGGCTAAATTAAAAGGCGTGTCCGACCCAGAACAGAAAAGAAAAATCATTGGAAATGAATTTATAGAAGTTTTCGATGAAGAATCTTCAAAAATAGAAGGCGCGAAATTCTTGGCACAAGGGACTATTTATCCCGATGTGATAGAATCTCAGTCCATCAAAGGCCCTTCGGCAGTGATAAAATCCCACCACAATGTGGGCGGACTTCCAGAGGATATGAAATTTGAGCTTTTAGAACCTCTACGCGAACTTTTCAAGGATGAAGTGAGAAAAGTAGGTGAAGAATTGGGTATCCCTAGCCACCTTGTCCACCGCCATCCGTTCCCTGGTCCAGGGCTGGGAATCAGAGTTTTAGGTGAAGTAGATGCAGAGAAAGTGAGAATTCTTCAGGAGGCAGACGATATTTTCATCGAAGAACTCTACAAACACGAGCTTTATGACAAAGTCAGCCAAGCGTTCGTAGTACTTCTTCCTGTGAAATCTGTGGGCGTAATGGGCGATGAAAGAACTTACGAATACACCGCAGTAGTCCGCTCTGCGAATACCATAGACTTTATGACTGCGACATGGAGCAAACTTCCTTACGAGTTTTTGGAATTGATATCCAACCGCATCATAAACGAAGTAAAAGGCATCAATCGTGTGGCTTACGATATTTCCAGCAAGCCGCCTGCAACCATAGAATGGGAATAAATTTAATAAAAAATATCTTTACGCTTTGTAAAGATATTTTTTTGTTTTAAAGTTCAAACTCTTCTCCTAATTCAGGGAGGGAAAGCTCTATTTTACGCTGTTGGAAAACTTCCTTTGCCTGTTCGTGATTTATCTTAATCGGCGGAAAAGTATCAAAATGACAACCTATCACTTTTGGTGTTTTTATCAGCTCCGAAGAAGCAAAAGCAGCCTGCTCTGCATCCATCGTATAATGCCCGCCAACTGGCAGAATAGCACAATCTATCTTACCAAAAAGCTGTGGCAGAATTCCCATTTCAGAGATAACTCCTGTATCGCCAGCAAAATACACACATTTCCCATTAAATTTTAAAACATATCCCGCCGGATGCCCTCCATATGTCCCATCTGGAAAACTAGAAGTATGAGACGCTGGAACCATACTGATTTTCAGGTCTTCTATCATTGTAGAACCTCCTATATTGATATCGATAGAGTGAGGATGCCCGAAATATCCGCATATCTCTGGCTGAGCGATAATCTGCGCCTCTGGATGGTTTTTGATAACCTCAGCCACATCCGCCGTATGGTCTCCATGGGCATGAGTAATCAGCACATAATCAATTTTTTGCGAACTGATATCAAATCCAGATTTCTCCTTTTGGAAATTATAAAATGGGTCTGTCAAGATATTTTTGCCTTTATACGAAAACAAAAAACAATTTTGTCCTAAAAATTTCACTTTCATAATCTTATATTTTTTAATTTTTTTCTTAAAAATAATTTAATCCCAAAGCCACCAAAACTGCCATCATAAGGGTAATTATCCCTACTTGTTTCAGGAATGGATCTAGCTCATTTGGTGATTTTACTTTCATGATGTTTCGGCGGAGTGCAGCCATTGGAAAAAATAAAATCATCACAATAAAAGCGTAATATTTCCCCTGTGCATGGAGATTGTTTTTCATTAAGAAAACAAGAATAAAAATCAGCGGCAACTGCATGAGAACAATCTGATAAATCATCGCATATCTAAATCCCAGCCACTGTGCAATTGTCTTTTTTCCTGCCTTTTGGTCGCTTTCCATATCCCTCATATTATTGAGATTCAGCACCGATACGGACAGCATGCCTAC
>CAUQMH010000069.1:0-8037 GCA_963519075.1 uncultured Flavobacteriaceae bacterium | reverse complement strand
TATTTTAGAGACATGGAAAGAGAAGATTGGTTGGAGAATAGTGAAGAGGGAAGGAGATGGAACAGATTGGAAGAAGCCCTGGCTCCGAAAGGAGATAATTTAGAAAAAATAAAAGCGTTAAGACAAAAAGGTAAAAAATATACAGAAGAGGAAAGATTTCTTTTATTAGAAGAATTTCTGAAACTAAAAACATATGAAGATAAACTCAATTTTTTTGAGGAAAAAGAATTGAGCTTACTTAATGATGAATATTTTTTAGGAGAAAAAGAAATCAGTTCATCAGATCCATATTTTGAAAAAGGAATAAAGGTTTTAAAATGTTATATGTTCATTCGACCAGAGAATGATATTGAGAAAAATATGTATTTAACCAGACTGACAGAATGGATAAATATTGTAAATGAGGAACATAAAGATAAAAGTTATCAGACTTTGATTGATGATTATAATCGATTAAAATTGAGTGATGGAGAAAAGATTAAAAAAATTGAAATTGAAATAAAGATAGCAGAAAATTCTATTGAAAATATTATGAATGAGTATTATGTTGTGGAAAGAGAGGGGATAGTTAATTTTTTAAGTATGTATGAAGAAAAAAAGAGTGTAAATTGGCTTGGGTTATGGAAAGATCATTATCTGGGAATTTCTCAATTTCAAGTAATTGCTTATAAAGTGTCAAAAGTGATAGGCTTTGTTCGGTATAAAGAGTTTTTGAAAAGAGAACTTGAAAAATTAAAAGTAAAAATAGAATTTGAGAAGAATGCTCAAATTGAAAAAGATAAAGAAGAGAACCCTATTATATCAAGGAATAGAACATTTAAGAGAAAAGGAATATATAAAAATGATATTATACTAAAAGAGTTATGTAATAAATTGATAGAAAAAGGTTATATTGAAGATATTACTTTTAAAAATTTTGTAAAAGTTTTTGACTATCAACCTATTAATATAGGGGTTAAAGAATTGGAATCAAAGATTATCTGGAAAATAGAATATAAAACTACGAATAAAGAGAAAAAAACTTATGATTGGACAGAATTATTAACTTTAATAGAGTATATCACAGATATTGAGAATGGAGATTATATATACGACAATAGAGATATTATCAGAGATATTATAATGTGTTGTTTTGAATTTGATGATGGTTCAATGGTAAAAAAGAGAGAAGATATATTTGATAGAATAAAAGCTTTTAAGGAAAGAAAAAAGAAGAAAACAAAAATTGAAAAACTTATAGATGAATTAAACCCCTAAAAAAGGGGTTTAATTTTTTTATAAAGGGGTTTAACTCTATATACATTTGCCCTTAAATAAAAAAAAAGAATATGAAGGAAGACGATATCTATACAACGAAAGAAGCTTCTGTTTATTTGAAGTTGAGTGAACAACATGTAAGAAGATTGTACAATAGAGGAAAGTTGATTGGGTATAGACCTAATGGAGGTAAAATTTATTTTGAACTTGAAGAGTTAAACTATTTTTTAAAGAGAAATAAAAACCTCAGTGAAGAAGAAATTTTAAAAAGAAGTCGAATATTTAAAAAGTTTTAATTATGAATAATTATCAAATAGATGTTTGGGAAAATTATGATGAACAGGCAGGATATCAAAATTTTGAGAATATTTTATTGGCGATTAAAGAGGGGAAGTTTAAATCAGAAATAACAGAGATTAGAAATTCTTTAAAAGAAAATAATAAAAATAAATCAGATAGATTGAAAAACAGTTTGTCAGGTTTTACTGTGTCAGCAATTTTTGATGAAAAAAGACGAAAAGAAAGGGTAATAAAATATTATGGAGTAATGGTTTTGGATATTGATAATTTGAAAGATGAAGAGGAGGTAGAAAGGATAAAAAAAGAGATAGAAAAAATAGAATATACCAAAATGGTCTTTGTCTCTCCATCAGGTTTGGGACTTAAAATTATTGTAGAAACGAATAATACAGATGTAGAAAGACATACAGAGGTGTATAAGAAATTAGTCAATTATTATGAAAATCAACTAAATGTAGAGTTTGACAGTCAGACCTGTGATGTATCAAGATTATGTTTTTTCTCTTATGATGAGACAGCATATTATAATTGTGAGTCAAAAATATTTATAAGTAAAAAAGAGAAGAAAATGATGGAGAATAAAGTAGTAAGCAATGGTGGAGAATATAATAAAGTAATAGAGAGGATAATAGAGTTTACAAAAAGAAAACAAAGATATGTAAAAGGTAATAGAAATAGATTTGTGTATTTATTGGTGAAAAACTCTAAATTGGGAGGAGTTCCAGAAGAAATAATAAGAGAGTTTTGTATAAATAATTATGTGGAAGAAGATTTTCCTGTTGAAGAGATAGAGTCTATTATGGAAGTGTATAATGATGATGAAATTAAATTTGGAGAATACGAATATAGATACGAAAAATTTTTGAAGTAGAGGTTTTTTTATTTACATTTGTAGGGAAAAATAGGCGAAATTATAAGAAAAAGATAGTAAAAAATAAATTATTAACGACATACATTTTGTAAACTAATTTGTGTCTTTGAAAGGTCGAAAGTTCAAATACCCACACAAAGAGTTTAGCGAAGTGTTTAGGCTGATAGGCTTAAACATTGCTTTACTTGTGGGTTAGGAATTCGACCTCCTCAAAGACAGGATAAGTAAATGTTTTAAGCCTATTTTGTTGTTTATAAAATGTATGAAAAATAGAGAATTATGAGAAAAAAGGTAGTGTTAGGAATGTCTGCATTTCTGTTAAGTTTTTTGATGGCAGGATGTCAAAAAGATAGAGTAGAAGGGGTTTATAAATATGTAGAAACAAAAGGAGATGATAGTTTTTATACAATGGGTATTAAGTTTAGATGTGCTTTGATAGGGGATATAGAGTTTAGAGGAGGGAAATGTTATGTGAGTGTTCAAGGAGTGCAAAAAAGAATGGACTATGATGTAGAGGGGAATAGAATTTATGTAAAAGTAGATGGTACAGAGGAGATTATAGAAATCATTGATGATAAAACGATTAGTACAGCAGGTTGTATTTTTGTAAAACAGTAAAAAATAATATTATGTGGAGTAAAAAGAGTATTGATTTTGAGACTATTAAGAATGATAGTCAAAAAGTGGAAAAAGACAAATATATGGATATCTATCCTGTATTTTTAGACTTCTTTAAAGATAGAGAATTAGATAGAGAGACCATTATTTTAGGAATATCATTGGTGTATAGCTGGATGCCTACTATACCTAAAATAGATATTCAAAATATTGATAAAGTAGTAGATATAATTAAGAAAGATGAAATTACAGCTTCGGATTTGGAGGTGTTGTCTAAATGTTTTAATAATTCGATAGTTGGAACTTCTAAGCTATTACATTTTATTTATCCAGATAAATATCCGATTTGGGATAGTAATGTTTGTAAATATTTTACTGATGGAGAACCATTTTCATATAGAGTGAATAAAGTGAGTAATTACTTAAAATACATTGATTTTTGTAATGGTTTGATTGAAAATAATAAAGAAGGAATAGCAGAAATACAAAAGGAATTTATAACTGAATTTGGTCTTGAAATTAGTAAAATGAGGACTTTGGAATTGATATTTTTTCAAGTAGGGAAAAATAAAGAAGTTGTCCAAATGATTACATCAAAAGAATATAGATAAATGAATATAGAGGAAAAGTCAGATATATCTATACAGAAAGAGATATTAGAGAAAATGCACAAATGGACAAGTCTTTCCTGGCAGCAAAGCAGGAAGGAAGCATTCTTGCAGGTCCAAAATATGAGAAAGCACTTGAATTCTTTATCAGAAGAAGAAGCTCACAAATTGATGTTAGAGCAAACTCAAAGGATATTGAAAGAGAAGAATTCATAAAATATTGTAAAGAAAATGGATTGTGGAAAAACTGTTTTGGATAGATATTCAAAGCAGTTTTATTTTTGGAACCCAAGTGAGAAAAGTGATACTTTTGTGGTTTAGATTACAAAATGGGAGACGACCTATTTCTAATACACTTAAAATAGGGAGGATTATATTTTCTGTATTGGAAAGTAAATATAGTTTTCTTTGGTTTGATTTTCAGATGATTATATAAAGTTAAATTTTCCAATTTTCACTTTTATTGTTATGTTTGTTACACCTTTTGTACACCTTGAATCTGAAAGGTGTACAATTGTATATGCGTATGAAAACATCATTATATTAATTAAAAAAAACAGAAAAAATAGTTTTTATAAAATATTATCATGTTTCAGAAATTAGTGAAAAAAGTGTATATTTAAGGTTTCAAAAAAACAATAATTATCTAGCCAAACATAAAGCATTATGAATTACAAAACATTAGTAAAACTAAGCAATATTATTGGGATAATTTCTATTATCTTATTGGTTTATTGGGTTTTTGTATTTATTTCAGTAACGGTCTTTGGATTGAAAATTTTTCGGGAAAATATTACCGAGACTTTTTATCTGAGTGTAGTGGGAATTTTAGCATTGATGCTGGGTTCTCTTTTTATTAATGTGATGTTTAATCTCACTCGAATAGCCGAAAAACACAATCAAGATGAATTGAGTGTTCCTAAACAGGTTAACAAAAAAATAGGACTTCTTTTTGGACTGAGTTTTCCTTTGATATTCGGACTTCTTTTCGCTGGAGATTATATTACATCCAGAAAAAAAGAAGAAATGCTGACAGCTTCTGCAAAAGAAATCATAGAGAGCAATAAGGAAAAAACAGACCAATTACTTCATTATTCATTTGATAAAAATTGGATTATCAATACTCGTAATATTCTTGATTTATACGAAAATACGGATAAGCATTTTCCATATGTTTCGGTAATTGTGTCGGATAGTATTGATAAAACTCAAGTGTTTTTAGGTTTTAGAGATTACTACATAGAGAATGATACCATTCGCCCTATGAAGAGAGATTTTATTCTAAAAACAACAAAAGTAGAACGCGAATACCTCAAAAAGGTGTTTTACAACCATTCCAATGAAGTGAGATTCAGTGCTAATGATGGTCGGTACGAGCTGTTTTATCCCTATATAAAAGATGGGAAAAGAATTGTTCTTTATTTTTCGGAGTATCAGCCTTATGGGAAAATAGGAAGTTGATAAACAAATATAAATAAAGTAAATGATAGCAAAAGAGTATATTCCTATTTATGTTGCATTAATAGTTCTTGCGCTTATTTACATAAAGGATAAAAAAAAAGAAAAAAATGATGACAACCCAATGAATACAGCAAGGGTCTTTGATTCATATATACTAATAATAACACTTTTGGTATTAATTATATTATCTATTTTTAAATGACAAATAAAATTCCAGAGGTGTGAGCTGAACCATAAAAAATTTATACTTAATTCAAAAGACAAATTATGCTTTATATTGCATTTTTTTGAGTGTGATGATTGGATAATTATTATTTATATCTATATAAATGCTTTATATGGCATTTTTTGAACTAATAAAATAAATCAAAGAACGGTGGAAAGCGCTGGGAATACGCTTCAAGTTATTTTGGGGAAATAAAGTTGATTTTTTTTTAGTAAATTTTGGTTATTTTGTTTTAGTTATAATAATTAATCACCATGGGATGGGATATTTGTTCTATGGGGAATTATACCTTGGCTATTTCGGATATCAGGACATTAGCAAAACAATTGTCAGAAATATTCGAAATTAATATTTCTTGTAAGGCTTTTAAAGATGGGGTTTATGAAGAAGTGGTAGATTTTGGAGGGGTGGTTTATGATGAAAAAGCAGCATGGTTTACGCTATGGGATAATTTTTATTTTGCTAAAAGTCTGATTGATAGGTCAGAGAGTGAATTGCAGAATATGCTTTCTGCTAATGAGGTAGAGGAGTGGTATATGGAAGATATAGGAAGTGCAAAGAGAGGGTTTGTGGAATATGAGCTTTATTGTGATGCTGAGAATCCAGGGTTGTATAAATTGAGCGATATGAAAATACTGAAAGACTTTATCAGTATTTTTATAGTGGAGCCTTTTCGTTGGTTTGGATTCATAGATAATCTGAAAGAACACACGCCGAACCACTGCTTTTTCAAATTTAGAGAGAAAAATATAGAATTATATAAAAAATTGGGTGCAAAGGAAATCATTTATTTCTCAGATCAAGGTATGGCGCAGTTGATTTTAGATAAATTTAATATGTTGTCATGGGAAGAAATAAAAGCTTATGCACTTGAAAAGAAATATTATCAAGATGTAAGGAAAGATTTCAAAGAAGTAAAGAAATATTACGAAAATCCAGATAAATATCTGATAGTGAATCTTTCAAAGGTATTACAAAGCGGTAGAGTTTATGATTCCGAAGATTATATAGAACTTCTTTATGATGATATGCGAGATATATTTTAAATTTAAAACCAATTTAAATTACATTAAATGAATATAGAGGAAAATACAGAATCTATACAGAAAGAGATAGGGATATTAGAACACAAAATAAAGCTGATGGGGAAAGATTGGGTGCAAAACAGATTGGAAGCAAAAGAGCAGGTGAAAAATATGAAAAAGCACTTGAATTCTTTATCAGAAGAAGAAGCTCACAGACAGGCAGTGGAACAAGCAGAGAAAATCAAAAGACTGAGAGAAGAGAGGAGAATAAAGGGGATTTCATAAAATATTGCAAGGATAATGGATTGTGGAAGGAAAAAACTGTTTTGGATAGATGTTCAAAGCAGTTTTGTTTTTGAAATGTGATGCTTTGGTAGTTCAGATTACAAAAAGGGAAACGCCTGCTAAGACAGAGCAGAAAAAACTTAAAAAATCATTGATAATTATTCCTTTTTGTAGTAGTTATTTTAGCGGATAAAATGTAAATTTGCAGAACTCCCTATAATAACTAAAAATGAAAAAGAGAATCTTCGTAGAGAAAAAAGGGATTTTCGATGTAGAAAGTCCTAAAATTCTAACTGAAATCAAGAGCATTCTTCCCAAAGTAGAGAATGTAAAAGTTTATAATATTTATGATGTTCTTGGGCTCTCCGAAAGCGATTTTTCCAAAACGCTAGGCAGTGTTTTCGCAGACCCAGTTACGGACATCATTCACACAGAAAATCCAGCAACAGAGCATTATTTCGCTACAGAATTTCTCCCTGGTCAGTATGACCAAAGGGCAGATTCGGCGGAGCAGTGCATTTCCCTGCTTACAGGAACGGACAACGCCGCCGTGCGAAGCGGGAAACTTATTGAGATAAAGGGCATTTCTTCCGCGGATTTGGATAAGGTTAAAGACTTGCTTATCAACAAGGTAGAGAGTAGAGAAAAAGATTTGTCCAAACTAGAAATCCCAGCGCAGGAAAAGCCAACTCCTGTGATTGTTCACGAAGGTTTTATCGGATTTAATGAGGCTGAATTGGAACAATTCTACAAGCAGCACGGCTTTGCTTTTGGGTTTGATGATTTGCTGTTTATTCAAAAATATTTCCAATCAGAAAACCGAAATCCTACCGAGACCGAGCTCAAAGTTTTGGACACCTATTGGAGTGACCACTGCCGACATACCACTTTTGAAACCGAGCTGAAAGACATTCAGTTCAAAGGCGAGTTTAAAGAAACTTTGGATAAAATTTTCGCCGATTATTTAGAAAAAAGAAAGTTTTTAGGAAGAGAAACGAAACCGATTTCGCTCATGGATTTGGCAACGGTCTGCGCCAGATATTTCCATAAAACAGGTAAATTAGAAAACCTTGTAGTTTCTGATGAAATCAATGCCTGCACGATAGAAATAGAGGCGGAGTTTGATGGGAAAAAAGAGCCTTGGTATCTTCTTTTCAAAAACGAAACGCACAACCACCCTACTGAAATAGAGCCTTTTGGTGGTGCTTCTACCTGTCTTGGCGGTGCTATCCGTGACCCGCTTTCTGGGCGTGCTTTCGTGTATCAGGCGATGCGTCTGAGCGGTGCGGCGGATGTTCTAGAGCCTGTTTCTGCTACTTTGCAGGGAAAACTTCCACAGAGAACCATCACAAAACAGGCGGCGAATGGCTATTCTTCTTACGGGAA
>CAUQMH010000068.1:0-8085 GCA_963519075.1 uncultured Flavobacteriaceae bacterium | reverse complement strand
CTTCATCCTTGATGCTTCCGCCTGGCTGGATGATGGCTTTTATGTCTTTTTCTGCACAGAAATCCACCACATCGCGGAACGGGAAGAAGGCATCCGAAGCCAGAACCAGCTCTCCGCTTAATTTCTCTTTGGCTCTTTCCACCGCCTGCTGTGTCGCCCAGATTCTATTAACCTGTCCGCCACCGATTCCCAGCGCCTGCGTTCCGTTAGAAACTACTATCGCATTGGATTTCACATATTTCACCACTCGCTGTGCAAAGAGCAGGGCTTTTCTCTGTTCCTCTGTCGGCTGTTTTTCGGTTACGGTTTTTATTTCCTCCGAGAACTGATTATCGCAGTCCTGCACCAGCAGTCCGCCATCTATTTTTACCCAAGTCTGTTTGTCCGAAACAGGGTTTTTGATTTTAATAATTCTAAGGTTTTTCTTTTGTCTAAGGATTTCCAGCGCTTTCTCCTCAAAATCTACCGCCATCACGATTTCAAGGAAAGTCTTCCCAAGCTCCTCTGCTGTGGCAGCATCTACCTTGTAGTTCATCGCCACAATACCTCCGAAGATAGAAACAGGGTCGCACTCAAAGGTTTTAGTATAAGTCTCTACCGCTGTATTTCCGATGGCAACACCGCACGGCGTAGAGTGTTTCACGGCACAGCATGCCATTTCGTTTTTGAATTCGTTTACTACTTTCCAGCACAAATCCATATCGCGAAGATTGTTGAACGAAAGTTCCTTTCCTCCCAGCTGTTCAAAATCTTTCATCGCTCCGTTTTCCACAGTCGAAACATAATACGCTGCGGACTGGTGCGGATTTTCGCCGTATCGTAAATCCGAAACTTTCTTATAAGAAGCATTCAGATACTGCGGATATTCCTCCTCCAAAAGCATTTTGGAAATGGCCGCATCATAGGCAGAAGTAAGGTTAAACACCTTCCCTGCAAGAGTTTTACGAGTTTCCAAAGTAGTATCGCCCGAAGTTTCTATTTCAGATTTTACTTTCTCGTAATCTTCCACATTGGTGATGACTGTCACAGATTTAAAATTTTTTGCTGCTGAACGAAGCATAGACGGCCCTCCTATATCGATAAACTCCACCTTTTCATCCAAAGGAATATTCTTCCCTGCATTTTCGAAAAATGGGTAAAGATTGACCACCACCATGTCTATCAGCTCTATTCCGTGCTCGGCTACTGTGTCCATGTGCTCTTTATTATCACGCACAGCGAGAAGTCCTCCATGCACTTTTGGGTGAAGGGTTTTTACCCTGCCGTCCAGCATTTCTGGGAAATTCGTAACCTCATCTATCTGAATAGGACTAAGCCCTGCATCTTTCAGATGTTTGAAAGTTCCACCTGTGGAGATAAGTTGGTAATTGTTTTTTTCTAAGAACTGAGCGAATTCCGTAAGTCCGCTCTTGTCCGAAACACTGATTAAGACTCTTTTTTTCATAGTTAAATTTAAGTTTCACAAAATTAAAAATAATAATTGGTTAATGCGAGTTTTAGAATTAAATATTCATATTTTTACCAATAAAAACTTAATTAAAATGCTTATCAACCTAAAACGAGTTTATGAAACTCATGATGAAACCGATGGTTTCCGTGTGCTGTCTGACCGCCTTTGGCCTCGTGGTATCAAAAAAGAAGAGTTGGATTTTGATTTTTGGGCAAAAGAAATCGCTCCCTCCTCACTTCTACGGAAAACCTATCACCAGACACAGGATTTCGATTCTTTTAGTAGCGATTACCAAAACGAGCTGGAACAAAACATCGCTGTAGATGCCTTTTTGGAGCTTGTTCATGACAAAAAAGTTCTTACCCTCCTTACCGCTGCCAAGGAAATAGAGAAATGCCACCTTCCTATTCTCAAAGATTTTCTGCTTTCCAAATTACCCAATTAAACCTTATAAAAATTCCCTTTTCTATTTCAGAAAAGGGATATTTTTTTAGCATTATAGGCTTTTTATCTGCGCAACTAATCTTTCTGCATGGGCTTTGGCTTTTTGTTGTAGTTCTGTGAAAGCCTCTGCCGGCATCACATCTGGGATATAATGCATTCCGTAGGAAATCACAGGTTCTATGAAGTTCATTTTAGTAAAGTTGGCGGTCTGCTGGTGGATATGGAGCAAATCCGAGAAAGAATAACCAGTTTCTCCCCTTTGATAGGCTTCTTCTGCAATGCCCACCGTGAAAGAAAGCAAAAGCTTTTTCCCTTCCAGTTTATAGCCTGTTCCATAAGCAAAGCCAAAAAGAAATACATCATCCAGCCATTTTTTAAGCAGTGCAGGAAGCGAATACCAATACATAGGAAACTGCCATACAACCACATCCGCTTTCATAAGTTTTTCCTGCTCGGCTTCTACATCGAACTGATAATTGGGATAAAGTTTCCCCAACTCGCTGATTTCTGCCTCTGGGAGCAGTTTTTTCACTTCTTCTAAAATCGCTTTATTGGCATTGGACTGCGCCATATCTGGGTGTCCGTTAATAATTAATACATTTTTCATTGTTTGGATGTCTAAATTTAGTTTAAAAACTATTTACTCCTTTGTTTTTGGTTATTTTCAAATATTTTATAGAAAATTAACTGATTAGAATTTGATAATAAAAAATCTATTCATAAACACGCCCTATTTCAAGGAGTTTTCCTAAAAATCCCCAGTCTGCAGAAATATCATCTTCCTCACTATCAGCACTATCCAAAAACCATTCTGCACCACATTCCAGATTAGTAAAAGGGTCAAAATTATACCACCAATTATCCGTTTCGGAATTGATTCCTGAATATCTCTGCGGATTTTGCAGTTCCTTATCCCGCATTCTATGCAGTTCAGCTATTTGGAAAATTAAAACATTTTGAGTGAAATCCATACCTTTCCCTTCATCAGGAGCATCATAGACAGAAAGCCATTTTTCATCAAATGACATAGGCGTTTCGGTAAAGGCTTTTTGTATAATTTCAATACACAACTCTGGCGAAAAAGGCTCTTTTTCATGCTTTTTCACTAAAGAAAACAATGCCAGCAAATATTCCTCAAGGTCGCGGTTTTCATGGTTCTCAGGAAGAGATACCATCGCATTATAGAATGCATTGTAAGTCATTTATCATTTATTTTTAAATAAAGCCAAGAAAACTCTTGGCTCTGATATTTACTGTTTTACTATCACGCTTTCCCAGCCATCATAATAGGCATCATAATTATCAGCTAGTTCTTTTAGTGCCCAGACTATCTCATCTATTTCATGTGGAGAATCTTGTCTTACGATATGCAACTGAAAATGGTGGGAATTTCCCTCTTCTATAAAATCTTCTGAAACCACTTCGTAGCCTTTTCTTGTTATTTTTTCCACATATTCTGCTCGGCTCTGTTCATTATCAAAATAAATCCAATGGTCTATTTCTCGCGGAATATCTAGATTATCCCCATTTTCTTCTAACTGCATCACTACTCTTCTATTTTGCATAGATTGGTAGGAGTATGGGTCTGGGAATAGGAATTCAAAATAATCCTTCCACTCTGGATCTTCCTCGAAATAGCTCTTATACTGATACCCCTCAAAAGCAGCCAACTCATCTACACAAGCCTCTGAAAGCCCCTCAGAAAGATTGGTATAATAGATAAGTTCTAGAATTCCACCTGATTTCACAGCTCCTGCTGAGATAGCACCCATCTGTTCTGCTTTCCCTGAAATAGCATCCTCTATATCACACAAAATAGGATATTCCTCATTAGAAGGCATGCCCTCTGGCGTAGGGTTTTGCATTTTAATGAGAAAGTTCAAGCGGTATTTATATCCCTCAACTGGAGCTATCTGTCTTAGGGCTAAATTCACTCTCACAGAGGCTGGTTTTCCCTCAACTCGGCAGAAAAAGAAATCCCAATTTTGCGGAACTTCATAGTTACTATTTATACTCATGTTTCTTATTTTTTTGCTAAAATTACATTTTTTTTGTATTTTATGCAAATCAAATATAACTGACCCACATATTTGTCCTTCCTCCTTTCCTATCAAAAGCGGCTCCTACCTCTCCCCAGACAAACTCCCACTCTTCCCCTATGTGTGCTGTAAGCCATTTTTTATACAGTTTTTCAGTTTGAAGTTCATATTCCTCTGTCCAGTTTTCCCAAGGTGTGTATCTTTCTTTCATAGAAAAAAATATCGTTTCAAGTTTTTCTCCTTCGAAACAAATAGAAACATCAAACTCTATTCCCTCAAAAAAACATTTTTCAAAATAAATCCAATAAAACCCTGTCCCCACATCCCAAATATCATTATCAGGAAACTGCTCTCTGAGTGCAGAAAAAGTAATTTTAGAAGAAATCACTACTCCATTTATAAGGGAAAAATCTCCATTCTCAGTATCTAAAAATGATATAGATTTTGTGCTGTTCATTTTTTATTAAAATTCTTTTTATGGTTGTTTGCTCAAATCTTACATTTCCTCTCCTATGTCTTTTAAAAAATCATCCATCGCCTCAAAGGAACTTTTCGATGAAGATGCATACACCAGCTGCTCACCCCCATCTAAAACTACTATGCTGTCCTCAGCTCCGCCATAGAACTCCGCCCCTTGTAACCAATGGCGTATAGCGAAAGGCTTTTTGGGAAAATGGGATTTTATTGCAGCCAAATCTTCGGAAGTAATGAATTTAAATCCTTCATAAGTATAAGGCAAAGCAAATACCGCCTGTAAGTGAGCCATAGCCAACAAAAATTCTGATAAAGTTTCGCATTCCACCTGCCATTCTTTCTGGTTATAGCTAACATATACTTTGGGATTTTCTTCGCCTAAATCTTCCTTTGCGATTGCCCACAAGCAACTATTTTGATTTTCTGCATAAAAAACAAAATAGTCTGGATTATTAAAAAGAGCAAGATTAGATTTGGGAGTTATCAAATTATCTTGCGTTTGATTCAAAGCCTGATGCTTTCCCAAAGTGGTGTAATAGTCATATAACAGCTGTGGCATTTGCTCCACCACGCCGAAAAACGGCTGCATTTCAGCTTCTGTAAAACCACAATCCTCCTCTATACTAAAGAGCGTTCGGATTTGGGTAAATATGTTTTCTTTATTCATACTATTTATATAGGGTAATATTCTATTGTTCTTTCTACTATCAGGTTTGTGTAGCGTTTAGAGTATTCGATGCGTTTCTCTATCCAATTGCCGTGATTATCATAGCGATAGGTGTATTTGCGAGTGTAGACTTCGCCTTCTTTGTTGCTAATTCGCTCGAAAATTTCGTTGTTATGCTCATCGAAAGTGGTTTCAGTTATTGAATAAGGTTCGGGGTCGCCTATATCCTGATGGGCAACATAAATTACATTGCCTTTTTCATCAAAACGAGTTATGGTAAACATAAAAGGCTTTCCATTGGCTGAAAGATTGGTATTGACTTTTTCGGTATCGCTACGAAATTCAATAGAGTCGTGAAGAATCTTTTCTCCTGTAGATATGTTTGTATGACAACGATCTATACATCTACCTTGTGTATCATATTGGAGTTGTAAGAGATATTCGGCATCGGCTGTGCGGGAGTGCTGACTTATGTTATTACCGTGTGCATCGTATTCGAAAGTAACAGTTTTTTTCCATTTGCCATCTTCGTAGGTAATACACTCTACTTGCTGATGTAGGTCGTTATAGCGGTATTGTTTTTCCTCCCAGCAGTCGGTTAGTTCTTCATCTTCAGGGTCGTAGAGGTGAGAACTCAAGCAGTTTCCGTGAGAGTCGTAGGTAAAGAGGAAGTGGTATTCCTCGCCATAACAAGCGTCTACAAGTTTACCTTGCTCATTGTAAATGAGGGTTTCGGTATAGTCTTCTAAGAAGTATTCTTCGCCTTTTTGCCACTGACCATCTTTGGTGATGACAGCAGCATAACAACGCGATTCATCTCGTTTTATCTTCATAGTATTAAATTTGCTAATTAGTTAATTGCCGAATTACTTTTCATCATCTTGTATTTTTTTCTTTCTCCCTCTACAGTTGCTACTACTTTAAATCCAAGTTTTGTATAAAGATCTTTAGCTATAAAGTTGTCATCAAATACATTTAAGCTAATAGAATGAACACTTTTATCCTCAAAAAGCATTGCGATAAATAATTGCATTGCCAAGCTACCTAATCCTTTTCCTGTAAGTGAAGGATTGATAAGAAATCTACCAATGTGTATGTTATTTTCTTCTACTTTTATTTGCTGAATCATCCCTATAAAACTACCCTCTGCTTCAATACGAAAACAATGAGGCAATGCATTGAGTGCTTCTATGGTAAGAGGATAGGGCAAAGCATCTCCTGCCCATTGTTGCAAGAAATCAGCACCTTTGCTATTTGTCCAGCGTATAATAACCTCTTTATCTTCAGGCAATAATCCTTCGGTTATTTTCATTCATTTACTAAATTAAAATCTGTTTCAAAAATATTAAATTTATTTTCAACCAAATAAAAACTTGCGGGAACTTGCATTTTTTCTAATAAAACGATACTTTTGGGCAAAAATCAATTAAATTATAAACCTATGAAAAAAATCGTATTTACTCTCCTCATCGGAATCCTCTGCCCTTCGCTGGGTGCGCAGAGTTACAAAAAGCCTTTGGTTTCGGCTATTAAGGAAAAAGACCTTCGTACAGACATGTACCAGATGGCGGCTGACCAGTTCTGGGGAAGAGAGGCAGGAACCCTAGATGAACTCAAAGTTTCTGTATGGTTCGCAGACAAAATGAAAGAAGCAGGGATAAAACCCGCTGGGGAAAATGGCACTTATTTCCAGTTTTTTGATATGTACCGCCACCAGATTTCTCCGCTTAGTTCGGTGAAAATCGGTGATAAAAACCTAAAAATCTGGAAAGATATTTTGGTTTCTGATGTGGTAAACTCTCATTTCTCTCTGCCCATCATCAGTGTAGGCGAAGTAGAACCGGAGCAGCTGACTTCCCAGATTGCAGGAAAAGTAGTTGCCATCAGTGTTTCTAAAAAAGGCATCGAGCAGGAAATGACACTTTTCGAGAGAAGATACCCAAGATTCATCAAAGCTAAATACCTTGATTCAGTTAAAAAATTAGGCGCAAAAGGCATCATTTTCATTACGGATGAAATCTCTGACAAAAGCTGGATAGAAGTAGAACCAATGATGAAAAGAGGTGTCTATGGAGTGGAAGGACTGAATGAAAACATCAAAGAAGATATTCCTGTCTTTTGGGTAAAAAAAGAAAACCAAAACTGGCTGAAAGGAAATCCACAGATTACCGTAAACTTACAGACAGAAACTTACAAATACCCTTCTGTAAATATCATCGGAAAGATAGAAGGAACAGACCCTAAACTAAAAAATGAATATGTGCTACTCAGCGGACATCAGGACCATGATGGTATCCGACACCCTGTGAAAAACGACACCATCTACAACGGTGCCGATGACAATGCCAGCACCTGCGTAGCTCTACTTGCAATGGGAAGAGCATACAGCAAGCAACCGGCAAAACGAAGCATCTTGTTTGTAATTCATGGCGCTGAGGAAAGAGGTCTTTTAGGGTCAAGATGGCATTCTGCCCATCCTGTAGTTCCGAGAGAAAATATCGTAGCTGTGCTGAACGGCGATATGATTGGAAGAAATGATATCAACGAAGCTGCTCTTCTCGGCGGTCAGTCTCCGCACAAGAACTCTGATGACTTGGTAAGAATGGCGGAAGAAGCCAACCAAGAAAGCACTAAATTTAAGTTTTTGAAAGACTGGGATTTACCAGAGCATCCAGAGTTTTTCTATTTCCGAAGCGACCACCTGCCTTACGCAAGGCTTGGTATTCCAGCGGTATTCTTCACAAGTGTGCTGCATCACCAGTACCACCAGCCGCAGGATGAATCAGAAAACATAGATTTCAAGAAACTTTACAAAATGACCGAATGGATGTACAGAACTTCTTGGAAAGTAGCCAACGAGCCACAAAGACCAAGACTTCTGCCCAATGTAAAATTTGAAAGATAAAACCCCAAAATAGTCCGCCTCTTTTCTCAATGAAAAGAGATGGATTTTATTTAGTTTAAATTGGAAAATTAGTGTCTATGGTCTTTTGGTGGATTCGGATAGTGTC
>CAUQMH010000067.1:0-8177 GCA_963519075.1 uncultured Flavobacteriaceae bacterium | reverse complement strand
TAGCTTCTTGTAGGAAAGTCTTGAGTACTTTCGCCACTACCCATTGGCATTCTAATGGTCCTTTTCCTGATGTTATTTGTATTATCTTTTCCATTTTATAATTTCTTTTTAATAATGTTCACTATCCAATAGCATTTCTGCTATTTCCAAAGCAGAAGCATTGGCTCTAAATTCTGTTATTTCCTTTAGAGGAGTGCGTTTATACTTTGCTTTAATTTCCCATTTTTTCTGATAACGATTCCAAGTATAACCATTACAAAACACCTTTTTTTGAATAATTCCCCAGTTTTTATAATCATTCAAAACCTTATCCAGTTCAGCCAATTCATGCTCTACTTCAAGGTTTATTGGGCGGTAATGCGTAATGATATTAGGTCTAACTCTCAACATAAAACGCCAAGGTTCAGCAAATTCATAATAAATTTCAAAACGCTTACAAACAGAATTATAACGCTCCACTTTCATAAAATATTTACATTCTTCTGCTACCAGTTTGCCCTTTTCTATTGCATCCACCCACTCCCATTGTCTAAATGATAATAATTCCTGTTTTCTAGGAAGATAGATGCGCTTACCTCTGCGTTTTTTCTTCTTTTGGAATTTGCGGTTATCAGCGTATTGATAAGTATTGATTTTAGCCAAAAGATTCTCAAAAAAATCTCCCAATTTACTGCGTTTTACATCATCACGAACCACAAAAAAGCGCACATAGCCCTTTTGGTAAGGTTTTTCAAGTGGTACAAGCGGCATGGTTCGTTTCTGCTTTTCTAGTTCAGCATGGCGATCACAGCATTGGCGAAGATATTTCTCGTAATCGGTTTTAGCAACGCGCTTGCGAGTACGGATACTGCGCAGGCGTACTTTTTCAATATATGGATTGGTTTTTCCCATTCAATTAATATTTTAAATTTAATGTTCAATTGTTAATGACTAAACATTGATAATTAATTAATTTACTTGGGATTTTTGTAGAAAGTAAAGGATAAACAAAAATCCCAAAGCTATCGCTTCGGGATTTTTGTTGTATGATAGAGAGTAATGCTACATCAAGCTAATATGCCACGAAGCGTTACCTTGTATAAAGGTAATTCTATGATAATATGTAACTTGATATATTTCATTTCTTCTATATTTTATTTTAAGGTTAAACAATTTTTTAATTAGACAAGAAAAAAGTGGTGATAAATAATTAACAATTTTGCTAATTAAAATTCTCTGGCACTATCTGCATAGCCTGTTTCACTTTTAAAAACGCGTACAGTTCCTACAGGAGAGTAACTATCTTCATATTTGTTGATAACCGCTTGTTGGAAATTACTTATTGATAATTCTCCTATATCATTCACAAAAATTTCTCCTGAGATGGTAGTCAAATCCATCTGTTTATTTATGAAGAAAATCGTAAACTTATTTCCTTCTCCTGAGATAACAGCATCCACACCTCTTGCTCCATAGCCCCTATTAAAGTTTTGATAATTCATTTTTAACTTAGCGCCATTCTGCTGATAGAATTTATAGTAAAATCCATCATGAATTTTATTTATTAAAGGATCTTGAGCTCCAAGAGTAGAATGTCTGAGTTGTAACATCCCCCCTGTTTTAAAAAATCCTTCTACTCTAGGAGGATTGGTACCTCCATGGATAGTTGCTCCACCAGCAGCCATTTTCTGGATAAGGTCTAAGGGGACTACTCTAGTAACCTCATTAGAGAAATTATTATTTGTAATTCCACCTCCCAAATCATCTACCCCAGAATCATTTGATCTAGAACAAGATACTGCTGTAAATAAGACACATACTGCTGTGCAAAATGCATAAACTATTCTTCTCATTTTTGTAACATATTGTGCAAATATATGATTTTTTTAACTATCTACAAAATTTTTAATAGATTTTTGGATTCCACTTTTCTGGATATTTTGGTGTAAAATCCTTGTAATAGTCCTGAATCTCGTCCATTATGCTTTCAAAAGAGCGACTTTCCAAGTCTTCCACGCTGATTTTTCTCCCAATGTGAATTTTTTTAGTTTTAAAATCTGCCCCCCCAAAAACTATCGGAACCCTCGCACCCAGAGCCATATGGTAAAATCCAAGTTTCCATTTTTCCACTCGGGAACGCGTTCCTTCTGGGCAAATCACCAAACTAAAATCCTCTTTTTTAAACAATTCAGTGACAAATTGTACAAGATTATTCCGCTGGGAACGATTGATTCCTATCCCACCTAACGCCTTGACAATGAAGCCATACCAAGCCTTAGTATGAGCATCTTTTATGATGACTCTCAGCGGTTTTTTGTATTTCCAATAAACTAAATTTCCCAAAAGATATTCAATATTGTCCGTATGCGGCGCCACGATGAGCACACAGCGGTTCAGATTCTCCAAATCCCCTTCCAGCACTACTTTCCAGCCTAGTAGCTTCAGCAGTAGTGATCCTATTATTTTTCTCATGATTAAAAGTTAAAGAAGCAAATCTACATTATTTTTTTCAAAAAGTATTATGCACACTTTATATTTTGATGTTAAAAAATAATGTTCTGCAACTCTGCAAAACATTATTTAAAAATACTTTGTGATTTAGTTTAGTTAATATTTTCTACCTGTTGATATGGTGTCTGATTCCAGCTGCGGCTCTGGCTGATATCCTCTTTCTTCTCTATAAAATCCGTGTTCATCTCCGTGGATATCCACTCTGCCATCGCTTAAATCCCTGATTTCCATCGTTTCAGGAATGACCAGTTCATAGTCCACATCATAATCCCGAAATCTTTGGTCATAGGAATAACTTATATAGTTCGGCAGCAATACCGCATTACCAGAAACTTCCACAGGAACACTCAAACCGATAGGGATATTATAGCCATCGGCTTTTTTTCTAATCATGATATACGGCTGTTTTACATCATTTCTTCTTGTAATATAGACATCTGGCTCATCTTCTTTATAGATTTTTTTCTTATCCGAAAAAATATCATCTCCATAGGCTCTAAAGTTCTGCGGAATCTCTACCCGCTTCAAATCAAGGGTAAGGACATTTGACTGGGTGTTGATAGAAACTCGCTCTTCCTGAACATTGTTTCCGCTGTAAATCAGTTCTTTCTTTGATACTAAAAAACCGAAATAAACCCCTAAAACTAATAACCAAATGGTAAGAAATCCTACTAAAAAACTCCAATATTTTACTTTTGTTTTAGGTGAAAACAATATGATACTCAATTCTGTAAAAACAACTATAGGAATTAAAATTGCGAAGATTACAATTGCCATGAAGACATACTTTGTCTCCTTATTTAGGTCAAAAAAGAAATTAAATTCTTCCAAATCCCAATATATTCTCAAAAACTGAAAATCCCAAACTCCTAAAAACACTAATATAAAACTAACCAAGACAATCAAAGTCTTAACAGCAAGAATAGCCATTATACACCCTAAAACAATTCGGGCAACTTTCCAGATATCAGCTCCTGTTTTGGCTATTTCTGATTTATTCTCATTGTAAAAAGAACTTACCCTCTGTCCTGCTTCTTTAAGGCTGTCAAAATTGATAGGTTTTCCCTGCATTTTCAAAAAATCTGATGCTGTTTCTGCCTCTGGAAGCACTATCCACAGAATGACATAGGCTACCACAGAAACAAAGCCCACAGTGAAAATAAACACCAGAATCCAAATAATCCTCATGAGTGAAATATCCATCCCGAAATACTGAGCCAATCCCGCACAAACACCTGCTATCTTGCCTCTTTTCATATCTCGGAAAAGTTCTTTTCTTGTCTTTTCTTGGGAAATTTCCTGCCCTGCATTTTCTTCATTTTGCCCTTCTATGGCCTCTGGAGTTCCTAACTGGGCGATGACTTTCTCCACATCATCACTATTCACCACCTCTCTTTTATCAAGATTTTCTCTGAAAATTTCTGCTATTCTAATTTCTATATCATACATCACTTCATCGGCTTCATCTTTTTCCAAAGAATTCTGAAGCGCTTGTAAGTATTTGTTTAGTTTCTCGTAGGCCTGCTCTTCTATAATGAAGGAAAAACCTGCTAATGAGATAGATATTGTCTTGTTCATGTTATTGATTTTTTGTGATTTGAGTTACTGATTCTATTAACTGGTTCCATGTTTTGTCTAACTCCGCTATGAAAAGTTCCCCTTTCTCCGTGAGTTTATAGTACTTTCTGGGCGGCCCTCCTGTGGATTCTTCCCAGCGGTAAGAGAGGATTTCTGCATTTTTCAGTCTTGTCAGCAGCGGATAGAGCGTTCCTTCCACTACTTCCATATCGGCTTTTTTCAGCTCCTCCATCAAATCCAAAACATACATCTCTCTTCTCTTGATGAGGCTCAGAATACAAAATTCTAGTATTCCTTTTCTCATCTGCGCTTTCGTGTTTTCGATATTCATTCTTTGTTTTTTTTATATAGTTAATGATTGGTGTTCATCTTATTTATACTGCAAATATACGAACAATCAAGTATTATGCAATACAAAGTAGTTGAATTTTAAAACAAAATAAATTAAACTACTGATTATCAGTGTTAAAAATATTTCATTAAATTTGTTCTTAAATTATTTCATCATGAAAAAATCTATTTTCATCTTATATGCGATATTTATTTTAGGAGCATGCAGCAGTGATTCAGCTCAAAAAGTAACAGAAAAAATAAAAAATGCATACAGCGACGGCCTCCGCAAAACCTTTATAAAAGAAGGCATAAAATCTTGTATCGAAAATTCTGGATTAAAAGAAAGTGAGGCGAGAGAATATTGCGAATGTGCGATGAACAAGCTTAATGAGAGCCTCAGCAATGATGAAATTGTTGATATATCTATGGACAATTCTCCCAAGGATTTGGATGACAGAATAGAAAAAGCGATTTCCAGCTGTATTGGAGAGTAACTTAAATCAATATTTCTGAATAGAATAAAAAACAGAGACAAAAAATGTATATTTTTATCTCTGTAAATTATTTTATTAAACTGATTATCAAATTATTGAAATTTAACCAAGAATTTAATTTTATTTCCATTAGATGGAATCACTATCATTCCTTCTGTGGATTGTGGCTTGATACCATCTTTATGCGATATAAAATTTAATATAGTCTGATGAGAAACCTTTTCTTTTAAATTCTCAAAATCCTTTTCTACTCTATCATAAAAGATTGTTATTATCCTTATTTTTCCATTAGAATCTAACTCAACCTTAAAATTCAATTTATCTGCAGAGTTTACACCTATATTTTCTTTGGTCTGCTTTCTTCCTGCCTTAAAAAACCAGACATTAGGCGTATCTGATAAGCAATAAAACTCACTTAATTTTTTTTGTTTATCAAGTGAAAGAGTATAGTAAAAATTGATTATTCCATATAGTTGGTTTAAAAATTTATGTACTATTTCTCTATCTTCCTTGTTTAAATTTTCATTTATCTCGGTTTTTCTTGGAACCAATTTTTCATTATATTCTGACTTTCCACTAAAAGGAATCACTCTGCTATCCTTCATATATTCACCAGAAAAAGAAATTTGAAGTGATTGATATAAAGTATTTTTTCCTAATGCTTTCTGATAATTTTGAAAATTTTTATCACTTTCCTCTGTTAAGTTTATTTCATCTATATTTTTTATAGTTCTCTGCTCTTGTGCTTTCCCTAAAAACATAGAAATAAACAAAACTATTACAAAATATGGCTTCATCTTCTCAATCATATAATTCTAATTTGTCTAAATTCATTTTTTGTTCACTCATTTTTATACAGAAAAACAGGATTATTCAAAACTAATATTAAATATTATTTTTTCATCAGTGGATGGATTGAGAATATTACCTTTTATATGTTTCATCTTATATTCTTTATCTATTTCACTTAAATGTATTTCTATATGATGAGAAGAAGATACTTTTCCATTCTTATTAAAACCATTAGATGTATCCAAAAAAGTAATTATCTGCTGTACCATTCCATCATTATCCAGCATAATTTCAAAGTTTAATTTATTAGATTTATTTATATCTAATTTTTCTTTGCCCTGTTTCTTATTTATCTTAAAATTCCATTGATTATCTCCATTTTGTAAACAATAGAAATCACTCAAAATATTATTTTTGTCTTGAGAAAATGAATAATAAGTATAAGCAAGGTTGTATATTTGATTGAAAAATTTATACAGAGTACTTTTATCTTCTTTCTTTATATTTTCACTAAAATGGATATTGTTTAAAAACAAATCATTTTTATATTTTGCCTTACCAGTAAAGGCTATAGAATCCTTATCCTTGCGATGAAAAACCCCACTGAATTTTATATTATAAGATAAGTTTATCTTATTTTTATTAAGTTTTTTACGATAATTATTTAAGTTTTCTAAACTCGCTTTATCCAGATCCAATTCTGATAAAACCACAGCGTCTTCTTTTATTTGGCTAAATAAAAAACTGTTGAATATCAGTAAAAAAATTATACTAAGTTTCATCTTGTATTCTTAATAGTGTTTCTCATTTATAATGATTATGGAAAAACAATACTAAACTCTATCTTATTTTTACTATTTACATCTATTATTTCCCCTTTTATTTTAGAGTATTTTTGCTTTATTTCAGATGAAATAATGTCTATTTCTATATAATGGTCTTGGAATTGTTTTTGAGTAGAAACAGCATTATTGTTATGTGTTAATGAAGTGATTATTCTTTTTATTTTACCATCTTCATTTAATAAAACCTCCCTTCTCGCCTTTTTATTCTCTATATGATTTTCTTTTTTAATATCTTCTTTATATGTATTAAAGACCCAAGTATTATCTTCTCTTTGGATTGCAAACTCTTCGTAGGGTTTATTCCCTTTTTTATTTGATCTGAAATAATAAAAATCAGAGATTTTAAAAACTTCTGTTATTAATTTTTCAATAATAGTTTCTATACTTTTATCTTGTAAAGAATTAGAAGAACTAATAGTTATTCTACTTTTATGATTGACTTTTCCCTCAAAAATTATCTCTTGACCATTTTTATAATATTTCCCTTTAAAAACCCCGCTTCCTGAGTATATTAATGGTCTAATATTTATTTTTTGATTGTAATTTTCCCAAGATAAATTATTTTGTGTAGATAAATCAATATTTACTTCATCTATTAATTTTATACTATCAGTTTGACAAAATAAATTTTGAGAAAAAAATAACATTGAAAAAACTATATACTTTATCATATTCATTATTATAAAAAAGGGACTTTTTAGTCCCTTAATTTTCTTCTGGCGTTTCTACAAATTCAGCTGTAAATTGCCTTTTAATTACATTTTACCTCATAAAAACGAGTTTATTCTCCGTGGAAAGCTCATCATTTAGCAGATATCCCTCTTCGCCAAAGGCTTTCAGCTCTTCCAAGGAACGAACATAGTTTTCTGCACAAAAGCGCACCACCAGACCTCTGGCGTGTTTCGTATAAACCACTATAGTTTTGAGCTTCCCTGTTTTCATTTCATAGAAATCAAAATCAACCACTTGGGCATGAAGTTTTTTACGATTTACCACTTTAAAATATTCATTACTTGCCAAATTGAGCAGAAGTTCACCTTCATTTAACTCAGAATTAAGCTGTTCTGTAATCTTGTCCGACCAAAATTCGTATAAATTTTTATACTTATCAAACTGAAATTTTCGCCCCATTTCCAGTCGATACAGCATAATACGGTCAGAAGGTTTCAGCAGTCCATACAGCCCCGAAAGCATTCTGTAATGTTCCTGCAGATAATCAATTGCCTTTTTATCCAAACTCGGCGCATCCAACCCACGATAAACCTCGCCCGTAAAAGCCAACAAGGCTGGAGCAGATTCGTTTTCGGATGGATTTTTTTTCCAGTTTTGGTTTCTTTCCCAGTTTTCATCAGCTAATTTTGGTGAAAGTTCCATAAGTTCCGCCAAGAAATTGGGCGTTTTTTCCTTTAAATAAGATTGAATTAAAGCCGAATCCTCTATAAACTGAGGCTCTGTAGGTTTGATAAATTCGGAAGAAACCCCAACTTTCATCAATTTAGCTGGGGAAGTAAGTATTTTCATATTGATTTTTTCGTTAGATTTTTTCAAAACGGAAATTCTCTCCAAGGTACGCCTGTCTTACCTGCGGGTTATTCGCTAAATCTTCTGGAATGCCCTCTTTCAAGATTTTTCCTTCAAACATGAT
>CAUQMH010000066.1:0-8256 GCA_963519075.1 uncultured Flavobacteriaceae bacterium | reverse complement strand
ACAAGTCTATAGTTATACCTATGATTACAGAGCTATAGTGCTTTTTTGCAGAAAAACGAAAAAATATTTTATTCGTTTCTGAAAAAACCTTAATTTAGTTGGGTAATTTTTTAAGATAACAGATTAAAATAAAATATTATGAAAAAACTATTTTTTACATTCGGTTTATTCGTGGTTTCGCTTGTTTTTGGGCAGATGGAAACCGTGAAATTTGATAGAAAACTAGTCTACGAACAGGATGCAGCCAATGGTAAAGAAGCTAGAAGAATTCTGGATGAATTGGGCGCTTTGGAGTATTATCATTCCTCATCATATGGTATGCTGAGAATTAAACCTAAAATGGAAGATTATCCGTATGCTATCGGTAGTTACTATGTGTTTTTTGGGAAAAAATCTCCTTTCTGGACGACGATAGATCCAGTGGACAGAACCATAGCAATGAGTCCTCTAAGTATAGAAGATGTAGACATTAAGGTTGATTTTACTAAAACTAATAACAAAGGAAAAGTAGGAGGAGTTTCTTGTAACTACTACGATGGAGTTTTGAGTGAAGAAGAAAAAATTATTATGGAGGTCTGTGTGGATGAAACCAGCAGTTTTGACAATTTTAGTAAAGTATTCAGCGGAAATACTAAAAAAGGTCTGATACTTTCTATATCTATTAAAGAAAAGGGAGATAAGGTTACCTTTAATTTAGCTAAAAATGAACCTTTGAATTTGTCTATGACTCTGGATACCAAGCAGATAGAAAAAGGTTTTATTGAAAGAGAGAAAAAAGCAGAAGCAATAACAGAAGCAAGAGGAGAAGAAGAACATGATTGTTCAGCGATTGATGCATCAGAAGAAGGCTATGCTGTTGATCCTTTGCTGAATGTATATAGTACGAATGCATATAAAAACAATGGTTTAGATAATGTAGCACTATTTTATCAGATTGTAGCTTTTGGCGACAATGAAGAAGATTATAAATTGGGAGAGGGCAGAAAAAAAACTATAGCACTTCTGAAATTAAATTATAAATCAATCCTAAAAAACCATTTGAAAACCAAACATATAAGCAAGGAAGAGTATAAAAAACTGATGAAATTCTTTAAGGAATATGTGAAAGAAGTGGAGGCGTTTGACCCTGAAAAAGCACCGAAGATAGAGGAGGCAACTGAGGTGAGAGCTCTTGAACCAGAAGAATTTGAAGCGGAAGCAAGAGAGTTCCCTAAATACAGTTCAGCCTACAAGACCATGCATATGGAGAAAAAACCGAATTTGGCTCTTGATGTTGCCTTGAAATCAGAAAACCTAAAACAAGCCATTCCGCAGTTCTGCAGCGATATCTATGGACAGGTTTCTGTTTTTGAAAACGAGGAACTGAAGAAACAGTTGCTGCATTTCATGGGTCAGACATGTGATTTATACCTTTATCCAAAGGTGGATAATGTCTACTATGACGGCACGCTGGATGCGCTGCGAAGAAGTGTCTTGGAGATAGAAAAACTTCGCCCTTCATTATCCAAAAAAGATTTGAAAAATCTGCGCACACTTATAGAAAATTTGGATTAACATATAATGATTAAAAGCCTTTTTTAGACAAATGTTGTTTGAAAAGGGCTTTTTTCGGTTTTAAATCGTTTGGAATTAAAGGAAATAAAAATTAACTTAGCAACTCAAAAAAATTAATAAAAATGGACTTAAAAAAAGAAATGCTCTACGAAGGAAAAGCTAAACAAATATTCGCAACAGAAAAGCCTGATGAGGTGGTGGTAAGATTTAAAGATGATGCCACGGCGTTCAATGCCCAGAAAAAAGGACAAGTGGACAAGAAAGGGCAGATGAATAACGCCATCACTACGCTTATCTTTGAATATCTGAACGAAAAGGGAATTCCTACTCATTTCATCAAACAGATAGATGACCGCGAACAGTTGGTTAAAAAGGTGAGTATCATTCCTTTGGAGGTGATTGTGAGAAACTATGTAGCGGGAAGTATGGCTCAGCGTTTGGGCGTGGAAGAAGGCACAAAATCACCGATTACCATTTTTGATATTTGCTATAAAGATGATGCACTTGGAGACCCGCTGATAAACGATTATCATGCGATGTTTTTGGGCGCGGCGACGAGAGAGGAACTTGACAAAATGTATGCACTGACAGCTAGAATCAATGAAATACTGATCGATTTATTTGATAAAATGAATATCATTTTGGTTGATTTTAAAATAGAACTCGGTAAAACACCAAATGGAGAAATCATCTTGGCGGATGAGATTTCGCCAGACACCTGCCGTCTTTGGGATAAAGATACCATGAAAAAGCTGGACAAAGACCGTTTCCGAAGAGATTTGGGCGAGGTGACCGAAGCTTACGAAGAAATCTATAATCGCCTGAAAAAGGTGCTGAATAAATAAAAAATTCCCTCCAAAAGAGGGATTTTAGTTTTTTCTGAAAGTAGCTTGGATAAGAGATTGTGAATAAGTGAATTAGTGGAAATGTAAATTAAATTTTTTCTAAACTCAAAAAATCCTTAAATTTGGGCGATTTTTAGATAAACTTTTCAAATGATGAAAAAAAGTATTTTTAAGGGCGTTTTGGCGTTGGTATTATTGGCTTCTTGTAGCAAAGACAAGATGATTTTAGATAGCATGAATGAGTATAATCTGGCTATGGAGACCAAAGGGTACCACTTCGGAGATATGATTACTTTCCCAAAGGAAGTCACTGATAATGCGGAGAGTATAAGCATAAGTTTTGGGGACAAGGAAACAGCGATTTTGAAGATAGACCCAGCATTTTTTACATTGGGGGACAATGCTGTGACTATCAATGTGAGAACGAAATCTGGGGAAAATCTATCCATAGATGCTGTTATCAATGTGCTTTCAAAAACTCCTGAAAAAGAACTGGCTTATGAGGTGGTAGCAGAATACCCGCACAATGCAGAAAACTTCGTTCAGGGATTCCAGCTGGAGGGAAATACCATTTACGGAAGTAATGGGCAGACAGGGGAATCCAAGGTAATAAAATATACACTGGGCTCTACGACCAATACAGCAGAAACCAAGCTGGATGATGAGTATTTTGGGGAGGGAAGCACCATAGTGGGGGATAAAATATATCAGCTTACTTGGCAGCACAGAAAGGGCTTTGTTTATGATAAAAACACCCTTAAAAAATTATCAGAATTTAACTACCCTAGCAGACTGACAGAGGGCTGGGGGCTGACCTATGATGGGAAAAATCTTATTCTTTCTGATGGGACAAAGAATATCTATTTCATATCTCCTGACAATCTTCAGAAAATAGTGAAAACTATTTCTGTAGCAGGGCCATCAGAGATTTATGAAAAAATCAATGAGCTGGAATATCACGATGGATTTATCTATGCAAACATCTGGCAGCGACCATACATCCTAAAAATAAATCCAGAAAACGGCGAAGTAGTAGGCAAAATAGATTTGACAGAAATCAACAAAAAACACTCTACCGATGCGGATGATGTGCTGAACGGAATAGCGTTTAAGGGTGATAATATGCTGATTACAGGGAAAAACTGGGATAAGATTTACGAGATAAAAGTAAAATAGCAACGTGTTGTTTAGTGTTATTATAAAATTCATTTTTTAAGAAAGAAGATATGCATATAGCAGTTACAGGAAATATCGGGGCAGGAAAGACTACACTTACGACCATGCTTGCTAAACATTACGGCTGGAACGCTCAGTTCGAAGATGTGGATCACAATCCCTATTTGGATGATTTTTATCAAGATATGTCCAAATGGTCTTTTGCCTTACAGATGTATTTTTTGGGAAGTAGATTTAGACAGGTTAAAGAGATTAGAGAGAGCGGAAAAAATATCATTCAGGATAGAACGATTTATGAAGATGCCTATATTTTTGCGGAAAATCTTAACGAGATGAACTTGCTTTCAGAAAGGGATTATCAGAATTATTCATCTCTTTTTGAACTGATGAAGGGCTTTGTTTCTGCACCAGATTTATTGATTTATCTAAAAGCTGATATTTCCACCCTTACCAAACAAATTGCGAAACGAGGAAGAGAATACGAGTCGGGAATAAGCATCGATTATCTGATGAGGCTTAATAATAAATACGAAGCATGGATCAATAGCTACAAAGAAGGAAAACTCTTGATTATAGATGTGAATGATTTGGATTTCGTGGAAAGAGAAGAGGATTTTGGATATATTTTGGATAGAATAGATGCTGAACTAAATGGACTTTTTTAGTATAAAAAAACTCTCAATTTTGAGAGTTTTTTTATTTTTAAATGATTTTTGCTTCTTTTAAAATCAATTCAATATTTTTAAAAGTATTGGGGAGAACTTCGGAGAGGATTTCATCTTTGGATTTCCATTCCACTTTTGTGATGCCTTCTTCTGTTTGTGGGATAAGTTCTTTGTTATCAGTGCTTTTCATCAGATACCAAAAAGTAGTTTTTAGAACCTGAGCATTGTTTTCCCTTTCCCTGTAGGTGTGATAAGTAGACCCGATGAAGTTCTGTAATTTCAAGTTTTGAATTCCTGTTTCTTCTTCTACTTCCCTTACAGCCGCGTGTTCAAGGGATTCGTTAGGCTCTAATTTTCCTTTTGGTAAATCCCATTTTCCCAGTCTGTAGATGAAGAGAACCTTGTTTTCATCATTTTTCACGATGCCGCCCGCTGCTTCTATATTGGTGAAAGAATCATGAAAATCATCCCAGATTTTATCAGGGTCTTCACCGTAGAGGTTTACAGATTTACACGAAGAGTTTTCCAAGATATCCAGAGCCGTTTCTATGGACGCAAAATCCTTGTAAGCGATATTTTTTTCATCATCATTAGGAAGATTATTGATGGATAATTTTTTTTCATTGATAAAAACTTTATACATTTGCTGAATCTTTGAAGTTAATATTGCAAAAATATAAAAAATGAAATTAGAAGGAAGAAAAGTGATGGTAAATAAATCTACAAAAGATTTATTCGAAATGCTGAAAAAACCTGAAGACTATAAACATCTGATGCCAGAAAGCTTAGTTTCTTTTGAAACAACAGAAAACGGCTTTAAATTCGGTCTAAAAGGAATGCCTGAAATCGCACTGAAAATCTCAGAAATGGTGGAGGACAAGAAAGTGGTGCTTACATCAGGAAATCCTTCCTTGGATTTTGCTCTGACAGGGCAGATGGATGCAGTTTCCGAAAATAAATCAGAAGTTCAAATATTATTCGAAGGGCAGTTCAATCCATTCATTAAAATGATGGTAGAGAAGCCGTTACAAAATTTTATAGACAACCTTACTGACAAGATTGAAGGATTATAATGGATGAATTCTCAGGAAGGAAGTAAATATATGGCACAGCATTTACCTGTTTTTCTAAACATGGTAGACAGGAAAATACTCATCGTCGGCGGTGGGGAATTGGCGTTTGAGCAGGTGCTTTATATTCTTGAAAATGCTCCTAATTCTGAAATTCTGGTGGTAGGGGAGCAGATAGATGATAGAATAGAGGAACTCAGAGAGGTCTGTGCTAATCTGTCTATCGCCCAAAAAACTTTTGAAAAAACGGATTTAGAAAATCAAGAATTGGTTTTCATAACCCTGAAAGATACTTTACAAACCAAACAAATCATAAAAGAAGCTAAAAATAGAGGAATCCTCATAAATGCGCCTCTTTATCCAGAGTTTAATGATTTTTACATTCAAGTCGATGATGTTCAGTCTTCTGATATTCAGAACTATACAGGTGGTCATTGGAAAAAGATTGCATTTACAAGTATCGCAGCTTTCTTTATTCTGATACTCGGGAATATCTTAAATTTATTTATTTCTTACGATGAATTTTCAACAGGAATAAAATGGCTTGTAGGAGAAATAGATGGGCTGTTTTATTGGATGATTCTCATAGGTTTCGTGGCGCAGCTTATAGATGGGCTTCTGGGAATGGGCTATGGACTTACTTCTACAGCAGCGCTGCTGAGTGCGGGGGTTCCGCTTCCTGCTATTAGCGGTAGTATTCATACAGCGGAGATGTTTTCTAGTGGGGCATCTGGTCTAAGCCATTATAAATTTGGGAATGTGAATAAAAAACTCCTGAAATTCCTAATTATCCCAGGGGTGATAGGCGCAGTTTCGGGGGCAGTTTTATTGTCCATGTTTAGTTTGGAATATACCCATATCATCAAGCCGATACTTGCATTTTATACCTTTTTACTTGGAGTAAGAATTTTGGTAAGAGTTTTTGGAAAGAAAAAAGAAACTAAAAAACTGAAAAATGTAGGCTGGTTAGCGTTTTTTGGAGGTTTTTTAGATTCTTTTGCAGGTGGAGGCTGGGGGCCTTTGGTGACAACTACACTGATTTCAAAAGGAAAAACACCGAGATTTGTGATTGGAACAGTCAGTTTATCAGAGTTTTTCATTACATTTGCTAGTGCGCTTACATTTTTTGCTTTTTTAGGGCTGAGCCATTGGCAGGTTATTTTGGGGCTGGTTCTTGGTGGAATGTTGGCGGCGCCTTTGGCAGCAAAATTAGCAGGAAAACTCCCTACAAAAGCCATGTTTATAGGAGTAGGAGTGCTGGTTATTTTGTGGTCGCTTAATATATTAGTTAAATCAATTTTATAAAAATAAAATAACAATGCCAAATCCTCTTTTTTATGCTAAAATTCTCCTTTTTGGGGAGTATGGGATTATCGAGAATTCTCAGGGATTGACCTTGCCGTACAGCTTTTATAAAGGTTGTTTCAAGTTTTCTGCTCTCGAATCAGAGTTTGAAAAAAAATCCAATGAATCTTTGAAAAAATATTGGGAATATTTAGCAAAATTAGAACTTCCAGAGCAGTTCAGATTAGATTTATCAGCTTTAAAGAAAGATATTGAAAACGGATTGTTTTTCGATTCTAATATTCCACAGGGATATGGCGTGGGGAGTTCTGGGGCTTTGGTAGCGGCTATTTTTGACCGATATTCCGTAGTTCAGCATAAACCCGAAGAAATCGGGAAAAACGAATTGAAGGAACTGAAAAAAGTTTTCGGAGAGCTGGAAAGTTTTTTCCATGGCAAAAGTTCGGGGATAGACCCGCTAATCTGCTATATGAACCTGCCTATTTTGATAGAAAATAAAGAGAATGTGGGTAGAGTGGAGATACCAGAAGAAAACGAAGGGAAAGGTGCGATTTTTCTTATCGATTCTGGCGTAGTGGGAGAAACAGGACCAATGGTTCAGATTTTCTTTGAAAAATTAAAAAACGAAGGATTTAGAAAAACTCTGAAAGAGGAGTTTATTAAGTATAATAATGCCTGCATTCAGTCCTTTTTGAACAAGGAAATGACGCCGTTTTTTAAGAACATGAAAGCCCTTTCCAAATGGGCGTATGAGCATTTCCGGCCGATGATTCCAGATAGTGTTTTCAATGCATGGAAAAAGGGATTGGATACCAATGCTTACTATCTCAAACTCTGTGGTAGTGGCGGTGGAGGCTATATTTTAGGCTTTACTAAGGATTATCAGAAGGCTGAAAAAATGCTGAAAGGTTTTCATAAGGAGGTGATTTACAGGTTTTAAACAATTTCTGAATGAAAAACCTTTTTCTTCATAGGGCGATGCAGTTTGTCAGTCTGCTTTTGGGAGTGAGGATTTTTAGGCTGGTTTTTCTTACTTTTTCGCTCTATGTTTTTACTTTTTTTATAATTAAAACCGTTGATTTTACAGATGTTAAAATTCATGGAATTATCTTTTGTTCCTTGATGAGCATCGCGGCTGGCGGGCTGATAAATCAGTTTTATGATGAGGAAAAGGATAAAATCATTAAGCCCTTTCGTGCTAGGTTACAGGCTTTTCTGAAGAAAAAATATTAGAGCCTTTGATATAAAATGTAATCCTTTATTTTTATCTTATTTTGAATATTTTATCGCTGGGAATTTCTCTGTATCTCTCTTGGAGAATATTTTTGTATTTTATTGTTTATCAGTTTTTTATTTGGTTTTACAGCCATAAGCTGAGCAAGATTTTACTGATAAATAATTTTACCTATGTATTACTCTCTGTTTATCCGTTTTTTGGGATATTGGTTTATTATCAGTACTTTACGATAGGAATTTTTCTCTTGTCGGTGTTTTTGTTCTTGTTTCTGCTGAGTATGGATATTATAAAGGATTTGCTCAGTCGGGAAGCGGATGAGGCTCTTGGATACCAGACTTTTCCGATAGTTTATGGTGTTGAAAAAACATCTAAATTTGTGCAGATGTTACTTTTATCGGCGGTTT
>CAUQMH010000065.1:0-8623 GCA_963519075.1 uncultured Flavobacteriaceae bacterium | reverse complement strand
CACCAGAAAACACTCTTTCGAGGCTGGAACAGGGAATTTTCTTCACAACAAATTCTACATCATGGCGAGATATTCCATCATAAAATCAGATGGATACATAGACAGGGCAACCTCTGACCTGCAATCCTACAACATCACCGCTTTATTCAAAACTGAAAAAACAAAACTAAAATTTTTAGCTTTCGGCGGCAAGGAAAAAACTTACCAATCATGGAACGGAATAGATGAAAACACCTATAAAATCAACCGAAAATTCAATTCCTCTGGAGCAATCTACCAAGGTGGAAATATCGTAAAATTCTACGATAACGAAACGGACAATTACCAGCAAAACCATTATCATCTTATTCTAAATCAAAACATCAGCAACCATTGGGATTTGGAAACTACCCTTCATTACACCAAAGGAAAAGGTTTCTACGAAAACTACAAACAAGACCAAAGACCCGAAAAATACAACATTCTCAATTCTGGAATCGTAAAAACAGACCTCATCAGAAAAAAATGGCTGGACAATGATTTCTATGGAATGGTTGCGCATATTTATGGAAAGTATAACAACCTGAAAATCAACCTCGGCGGCGCAGGAAACCAATACCACGGAAAGCATTTCGGAAATATGAGCTCGGCGTTTGGGCTGCCGCAGATTCCTTTTGAGCATGAGTATTACCGAAATCATTCGGTGAAAAACGACCTTTCTTTCTTCGGAAAATTCATTTATTCTTTGAATAAATTTGAGCTTTTTGGAGATTTACAATTCAGACATATCTATCACAATGCCAGAGTTTTAGAATATTTCAAAGGAGAAGGAGGCGATTTCAGCCGAGCGTTCAATTTCCTAAATCCAAAAACGGGAATTAACTTTAATTTTAACCACGGAAAAATCTATTTCTCCTACGCACTGGCTCACCGAGAGCCGAGCCGAAAGGACATTATTTCTAAAAATGATATCCAGCACGAAACGCTCCACGACTTTGAATTAGGACTGGAAAAAAGCGGAAAATTCTTCTCTGTTTTTGCGAACCTCTATTATATGCACTACAATAACCAACTGGTTTTCAGTGGCAAAATTGATAACACAGGCGCTTTCATCAGAGAAAATTCAGGGAAATCTTTCAGAAGAGGCGTTGAATTTGGCTTTAATCTAAAACCCATCAAAAACATTCAAATTTTGGCTAATGCGACTTGGAGCGAGAACAAAAACCTTAATTTTCATGTGAAAAATGGCGGAGCGCTGGAAAACCTAGGAACTACGGAAATTGCTCTTTCTCCGAAATTCATCAGTAATATTGGTGTTTCTTATCAGCTGAAAAACTTTAATTTCGGTATTCAAAACCAATTTGTCAGCGAGCAGTATCTAGATAACACTCAGACGCTTGCAATTCCTGATTACAATATTTTAGATTTCTTGGCTGGTTATAAATTAAGCTTAAAACACCACGAACTGAATCTTTATTTCAACCTCAATAACCTCCTCAATAGAATGTACATGACCAAAGGGCATGTCTATGATGGAGCCGCCTATTATTTCCCACAGGCAGGGCGGAATTTCATGCTGGGAATGACTTGGGTCGTAAAATAACCACAAAAAAAGAGCATCTGTAAAAGATGCTCTTTTTAGTTTATAAAACTTCGTTTAGAATTTTAGCTAATCTCAATCCTGCATGCAGAAGCTGTCTTTCTAACAAATCTTTATACTGCTCTTGATAATCATAGCTGTAGTTTTCACCAGGTTTTACGCTGGCATAGATCTGATTAGCCGCTTGGTGACTTTCATATAACCAATCTTCTAGGCTTCCGCTCTGGATTTGATTGATTTCTTCTTTTGATTTCACATCCAAAACTCTTGCAAACTCTGTGTAGCTGTATTTGGTATTGTCTATCAGACCGCTATCCCAAAGAGAATGAAGATTCGTATCTTTCTTGAAGAACTGTATCTTGATGAGATTTCCTCCCAAATCTTCTTCTCTTCCTGTGTGCATAGGCTGCATCATATCTCCAAGAAAATGCACCAAAAACCTCAAATAAATTTCCCTGTCTGCATTAGGCGTGTTTTTATCTACAATAATGCCCTTTACATTTTGTATTGCAGTATAGATATTTGGTTTATTATTCTTTAATTGTTCTATGAACTGCTCTTTGGTCTCCTGTGGCGGAATATTTACATAATGCCATGTGCTGGTATTTTTCCACTCTGGAGAATTTCTGACATTATCTGGCCAGTTTGCCCAGTAGGCCAATTTCTGTTTCCCGATAAGTTTTTTCAGTTTTCTTTTCGCTCTGTTAGTCAGGTGGTTTTCTGCTATTTCCGCTACTATGCGATGCCCTGTAACTCCCCAAGCAGATGCTTCCGCTATTCCGAAAATAAAGAATACCGCGATGAAAATCTTTTTTAAAATCCTTGTGTTCATTGTTTTATTTCAAAATTTTCTCTAAAATTCGTAATGTAATCAAATAAGTAGGCTTCACTCCTGTAAGCCCCAGCCCTCCCGAAGAAAGCGTGCTTCCTGTTTCGAGTGGATTATCAGATGCATAATAAGCATAGCATAAGAATAAATTCTCATTGATATGGTGGCGGATTTTAGAAGCTACCTGTATAGCTTTCTGATAATGAGCACCTTCCATCTCCAGACCGATAGACTTCCATGATGTATTCATGAAATAAGACAAAATATCCTTATTCTGAAGCGAAGTTCCTAAAACAGTGACCATACTTCCCTCAAAGGCTTTCAGTTCTGAATCTTGGAAATCTTCCAATTTCAGTGCGTTTTCAAATGGATAATTGTCTGCCGTTCCTTCAAAAATATGTGATGTAGGAATCATAATATCGCCTTTTTCTCCTGTAAGAATTCCTGCTTTACCCATAATAGAGATGGATTTTACATTGAGCTTGCACTCCTCTCCTTTCACATCGAATGGGCGCAGAAGCTCATCCATAATCTCGTATGCCTGCTCTCCAAAGGCATAATCAAAAACTATCAAAACATCTTCGCCAGAGAAATTAGCCTCCGCGAAAGGTGTGTTTTTTAGGTTAATTTTCTTTAAATCAATGATTTGCACATCTATATTACTTCCACTTTCGTCATTGATGTAAATTATCCCTTGAGAAAGAGCATAGTCCAAAATCTTATCTTGAAGGTCTTTTTTGTTGCTGATTTCCTCGTAAAGCGTATAGTCTATTCCTGTTTTGCAAGTTCTTTTCAAAGCATCATTCGCAAAAAGCATATTTTTCACCGAGTGCATATTCGCACTGATGATGTTAAGCGGTCTTTGGTAAAGATTTTCTTTAACCAAAATTTCTTTAAGCGTATTTGCCCATTTTTCTCCGAAAAGGTGGTGTCCCACGCGCTCCTGTAATATCGCTGAAAAATAAATTTCGCGTTCTCTTTCCTCTGCCCAGTCTAGGAAACTCACTTGCCCAAGGTTATAGATAATCTTGAACAATCGGTCTGGATTGTCATCACTTCCAAATTTTTTGTACGCCTCCAAAGTCTCATCAAAAGACCTTCCCAGCAGCGCCGAAAGATGAATAATCGCTGTTTCTTTTTCGGTTCTTGTGAATTTTTTCTCTCCTTTGGCTACTTCTTCTATTATTTTCCAAACTCTTCTCGGTCTGCCCTCCTCCATATCAAAACCGATATTTCTGATTTTGTCCGCTTCTATATAAAGGAAAGTAAGGTGAGTAAGGATATCATAAATCTCCGAACGACCCAGCAGAACCTCTATGTTCATCTGGTGCTGGTCTATACGGTAGCAGTTTCTTCTTCGTTTTTTAGGGACTATGGGCGTGAAACTTGCCTTGTGAAAGCCTTCATCCGAAGTCAAATGAATAAATGCACACTCCTCTATCCCTTCAGGAAGCCTATCCAAAACATAGAGCAATCCGTCTAATTCTATCTTGTTCGGATTGTTCATCGTTCCGTAGATTTCAGGATTGATGGTAGAAAGCAGCGTTCTGATATTCTGACCTGACCTTCCACCAGGTTTGAAGGAACCTCTATAAAAAAGATGGCGCATAGAAACATATATTTTCTCTATCGCCTCCGTGGTTTGTCTTGCTCGTGATTGTGCCATATTTATATTATGATTTTTGTAAAAGTCACAAATTTAGCACAAACTCACGGATGTACAAAAGAATTTAATCCGAAATTAATGTTTTCTTTCAAAAAATTATTGATTTTTTAAGTTTAAAAATTAAAATACTGATAGAGAAAAACTATTTAGATTGTTTATAAATTAAACCAAAACTATCGGTTAGAAAAATTTTATTTCATAACTTTGTAGAAATAAATCCTAAAAATATGAAAAATTCTAACATCATCGGTCTTAGAGAAGAAGACTGCAAAAACATCGCTGAGAAGTTAAACATCCTTCTTGCAAATTATTCTGTTTTTTATCAAAACACTCGTGGTGCTCACTGGAATATAAAGGGAGAGCAGTTTTTCGTTCTTCACCCGAAATTCGAGGAGCTTTATGACAATCTTGTTCTTAAAATTGACGAAATCGCAGAGAGAATCCTGACATTAGGACATGTGCCGAGCCACAACTATTCTGATTATCTGAAAGTTTCAACGATTAAAGAGAGTAAAGAAGTGCATAACAGCAAAAAATGCGTAGAAGACATTCTAAACTCTTTCAAAGTAGTGATAGATCTACAAAGAGAACTTTTAGAAATAACTGACAAAGCAAATGATGAAGGGACAAACGCCCTTGTGAGCGGATACATCACAGAGCAGGAAAAAGATGTCTGGATGTACAATGCTTATCTTGGATAATCACGAATTTATATTGACAAAAAAGGGCAGAAGTAGAAAATTACTTTTGCCTTTTTTCTTTATTTTGTTCCTTATTTCTATTTTTGTAAAAAATTTGAGTTTTGAAATATCAACATCTTAGTGCAAATCAACCTATTGGGATTTTTGACAGCGGCGTGGGAGGACTGACAACAGCGAGAGAAATCAAACGAGTAATGCCGCAGGAGAGTTTCATCTATTTCGGTGATACCAAGCATCTTCCATATGGCGAAAAATCCAAAGAAGCCATCATAGATTATTCCCTGCAAATCACCAAATTCCTTTTGGAACAAAACTGCAAAGCGATAGTAATCGCCTGTAACACTGCTACTTCTAACGCACTGGAAGAAGTAAAAAAAATGGTGAACGACAAGGTTTTTGTATTCGATGTTATCAATCCCGTTGCCGAAAAAGTAGCCTATGAAATCCACCAAAACATAGGAGTAATCGCTACCAAAGCAACCGTAAATTCTAAACTTTACAGAAAAAGCATCAGAAAATATAATAAATTCATCAATGTGGAAGAACTGGCAACTCCGCTCCTTGTCCCTGTGATAGAGGAAGGGTTTATCAATCATCCCATTTCCCACAGCGTAATCTACAATTATCTTTCTAATAAAAAGTTAAAAGATATCGATACGCTTATCCTAGGATGCACTCACTATCCGCTTCTGATGGAAGAAATCAAACAATACTACGGCAACAGAGTGAGAGTGATAGACTCACCGAATATTGTGGCAAACTATATCAAACTTACTTTGGAAAAGCATAAATTACTGAATACGAATAATCCTGATCCGAAGTATGAATTTTATGTTTCTGATATGACCAAAAATTTCCAAAAAATTTCTAAAAAATTCTTTGGAAACAAAATAGAATTGGAACTAAAAACCCTTTAACCAAATGATTACCATTATCGCTGCTATCGGAAAAAACAACGAATTAGGAAAGGACAACCAGCTGCTGTGGCATCTCCCTGCGGATTTGAAACATTTCAAAAATCTCACCTCAGGGCATCCCATCATAATGGGCAGAAAAACCTACGAAAGCATAGGAAAACCTCTCCCAAACCGCACCAATATAGTGGTCAGCAGAAAGGAAAATTGGTTTGAGGAAGGGATTCTCATCGTTCCGAGTTTAAAAGATGCTATCAAACACGCTAAAAAAATCAATGAAAATATATTCATCATCGGAGGCGGCGAAATCTACCGCCACACCATCGATATGGCTGACCGACTGGAAATCACCCAAGTAAATCACCAAACAGATGCCGATGTATTTTTTCCAAAAATCGATGAAAAAACTTGGATAAAAACTGATGAAATCCACCACCCAAAAGATGAAAATCACGCTTATGATTTTTATTTTCAGACTTGGGAAAGAAAAATTTAAAAAATTTAACTAAATTTGTCCCTTAAATACAGATTATGAAGAACCTTTCACTCCTATTTACAAAAGATGGTTTGCAATGGCAAATTTATGAAGCAGAAAATGTTACAGAGGAAGAAGCTCGTTTCGTAACGGATGAGACTCCAGAAAATTTTATAGAAAATGAACTAGACAAGATTCTTCGCAGAGAGGCTTGGGCTGAGATAAAGGTTTTCTCGGCATTCAACCACTTCTCACTGACTCCAGAAGTTTTCACAGAAAATCAGCTCGGACAGCAGATTATATCTTATAATTCAGATGTAAAAACAGAATCAGAAGAACTGATGCGGTCTATCAACCAAAAGTACGGTATTCAGTTTTATTATTCTTTCCCAAAACACTTTTATCAAAAAATAAAAGACCTTAGTTCTGTTTCTAATTTTCATTTCTCAGGAGAGCGTTTTTTGGATTCTGTAAATGTAAACAAGGACAATGAAATCCATATCAATCTGTATCACAACCAAGTAGAGTTTCTTGCATTAGAAAACGGAAAACTGGTTCTTTATAACAATCTTGATGCTACATCGGAAATAGATTTCCTTTATTTCATCATGTTCACACTGAGCAAAATAGGTTTTGATGTTAATAAAACTCATTTCTACATCTATGGAGAAATCTCTGAGAATGACACCTTTATATCTGAGTTAGAAAAATTCGTTCCAGCCATCTCCATCGTGTACGAAAACTTTAAAGGAAAACATTTCATTGTTAATTCATAAGTATGTATCGTATCATTTCAGGCGTTTGGAAAGGTAAGAAAATCTCCGCTCCGAAAAATTTTGAAGTCAGACCAACTACGGATTTCGCCAAAGAGGCTCTTTTCAGTATTTTAGAGCATCGTTTGGATTTATCCAGCTTGTCTGTTTTAGACCTTTTTGCTGGGATTGGTTCTATCTCGCTGGAGCTGGCCTCTCGTGGCTGCAAAGACATAACTAGTGTAGAAATGAACGCTAAACATGCTGGTTTTATCAATTCTACGGCTAAAGATTTGGATTTCAGCTCACAAATCAATATTCTAAGAGCCAATGTTTTTGACTGGCTGAAAAAAGCGCAAAATCAAGGAAAAAGTTTTGATTTGATTTTTGCTGACCCTCCTTTTGACCTGCCTGAAAATGATTATCAAGAGCTGATTTCCCTCATTCTTTCTGAAGGAATTTTAAAAGAAAATGGATATTTCGTACTAGAACACCAATCCCGTCACAAAATAGAACATCCTGATTTACAAGAAACTCGCAAGTATGGAAATGTAAGTTTTTCTTTCTTTACAAAAAGCGAAAATCCTTAGTTTATATCCTCTATAATAGCCATTCGCCCTTCCTCTATTTCTTCAATGGAGGAAATTAGTTTTGCTTCTTGAGATTTCTCATAAAGCAGCTCCATGAAAAAAAGCGTCTCAAAAAACTGGCGGTGAATTCCCTCCAGCATCATCATGAAAAGATTCATTCCTATTTGATTATTGTGCAAATCCATTGCTCTAGCAACCAACTCATTTACAAAGAGTTCCTCATGCATGTCTGTAATCTGCTTACACCATTTCAGGCTTTTCTGTGGAGAAGAAATTTTACAGCAGTACATCATTATCAGACAGCACCAAAGAGCATGGCGAAAAGCATTTCCTTTGCCGTTTTTATGATGAGTTTCTGGAAACTTTTTATTTGTAATTTTAAAGGTTTTAATAGTCGCAACAAGGGTAAGAAAAGCAAACAGCGGATGCCTCAGCAACAGCCCTAACAATTTGACAAGCTGCTTAAAATCAAGCTGCAGAATAGCCTTAAAAATCGTTGTCATTCTTTCTAAAATAAAATCGCAAATCAAAAAAGACTTACGATTTTATCATATTTATTTGTTCATTAATAGTTTTACAGTTTTGGAAATGGTTTCTTTTATTTCCTTTCTTTTTACTATAAAATCTACAAAACCTTTTTCTTGTAAAAACTCCGATGTTTGGAATCCTTCTGGCAAATCTCGCCCAATAGTCTCACGGATAACCCTAGGTCCTGCAAAACCTATCAAAGCGCCTGGCTCTGCCATGATGATATCGGCTGTCATAGCGAAAGAAGCCGTAATTCCACCGAAAGTAGGATTGGTAAGATAAGCTATGTAAGGCAGCCCTGCGTTAGAAAGCTGAGCCAATTTTGCCTGAACTTTCGCCATCTGCATCAGTGAATAAGCCGCTTCCTGCATTCTTGCTCCACCTGACTGACAGATAATCATATAAGGCAGCTTTTTTTCTATACAGAAGTCTATTGCTCTTCTTATTTTCTCTCCCATCACAGACCCAAGAGAACCTCCGATGAAGTCAAAATCCATACAAGAAATCACCATTTCTACGCCATTCACTTTTCCATGTGCGTTTCTGATGGAGTCTACTAGTTTGGTTTTAGCTTTTGCTTCTTTTAGCC
>CAUQMH010000064.1:0-8624 GCA_963519075.1 uncultured Flavobacteriaceae bacterium | reverse complement strand
GTTTTACTCCATTGATATCTATCCAGTTGTCATAGAATATTTCCAGATTATCCGCAGTTTTCGTGTCTTTTAAAGAAACTTTGGTAAGGTTCAGATCATTAGAAAAACGGAATTCTGTAAGGTATTCACTGGTTTTCCCATCGATGTTTACTTTCTGTGCAGTAATCGGTTTTAGGATGTATTCTTCGGCTTCTTTGGTTAGATTAAAATCTTTTTCATTGACAGGAAAGAAAACTTTTCCGACTAATAAATTTTGAAGTGAAGAATAGTCTAAAAAATTGACTTTCAGTAAATTATTAAGATAAGAAAAATCAGAATCGATATAAGTTCTGCTCAGTTTTTCGTAGGCTTTTAGTCCCTTGGGAGTGGCTATTCCGCGGCCTACATTCATAAACAGAGCAGACATATTCATCCATATTTTCTGGTTGTTTTCTATGTAGATAGTTGCATGAATGGTAGGAACGAATTTCCCAACTTCTGCATCTATTTTAGAAGTGATTTTAAGGACATCAAAATCAGATTTTTTCGTGATAGCATCATAGAAATTTTTGTTGCTGGAAACAGCAGAAACTTCTGAGTTAGCAGCGATACTTTTTTTAGCACCACAAGAGGTTAAAAACACCATAATGGCCGATAGAGCTATTAATTTCTTCATTTTGTTAATCATTAAAATCACTTCTAAAAAAATATTATTCAGAGAAATCCAATACGGAAAAATCTCCCAAAGAAAGATTGATAGAAGTTCCGATATACTTCGCTGAGTTCCCAATCATAGAGTTGCTCAGGTTAGCAGACTGGATTTCTGTTCTTTCTTGGATTAGAGAATTGTCTATATTAGAATTTTTTACTACGGTATTGTTGCCCAGAGAAACTCTCGGCCCGATGATAGAATTTACGATTTTCACATTCTCTCCGATGAAACATGGAGGAATTATCAAGCTGTTTTCTATCTGTGCAGAAGCTGGATACTCGGAAAGATTTTCTTTTTCGTATTCTAGAATCTTGCCATTAGTCTGCACCGTGATGGTTTTGTTTCCGCAGTCCATCCAGTCATTTACCTTTCCTAAAGAGAATTTTGCTCCTTTTTTTCTAAGGTTTTCTAGTGCAGTTGTCAGCTGGTATTCGCCTCCATCTTTGATGTCGTTACTCATGATATAGTCTATTTCTCCCATGAGTTTTTCTGCGCTGTTGAAATAGTAAATTCCAATAATCGCCAAATCAGACACGAATTCTTTTGGTTTTTCTACAAAGTCTGTAATGAAGCCATAGTCATCTAATTTTACAACTCCGAAGGCACTTGGGTCATCTACTTTTTTTACCCAAATCACTCCATCAGAATTGGTGTCCAAATGAAAATCAGCTCTAAATAATGTATCTGCAAAAGCGATGATTACAGGCCCTTGCATGCTTTCTCTTGCGCAGTTGATAGCATGAGCTGTTCCCAAAGCTTCTGTCTGGTGGTATATGCTTCCTTTTGCGCCTAATTTTTCTGCAACAGCTAATAAATCCTGCTCCACTTGACTTCCGAAATCACCAGTAATGAAGGCAACTTCCTCTATCTTCTGATTTACCACCTTTGCGATGTCCTCTACCAATCTCTGTACGATAGGTTTTCCTGCAATAGGAATCAAAGGTTTCGGCACAGTCAAAGTGTGCGGTCTCAATCGGGAACCCTTTCCCGCCATAGGTATTATTATTTTCATAATAGTTGTATTTTTATAATTTTTAAAATGTTATTTCGTTCCAGAACTTCCAAAACCTCCAGCGCCTCTTTCTGTTTCGTTAAGGGTGTCCACTTCTTCCCACTGGGCAGTTTCGTGTTTTGCGATGACCAGCTGGGCAATTCGCTCTCCATCATTGATGACAAATTCATCTTTGGATAGATTTGCGAGAATTACACCAACTTCTCCGCGGTAGTCTGCATCTATCGTTCCAGGGCTGTTCAGGCAAGTAATTCCGTGCTTGGCAGCCAGTCCGCTACGAGGCCTTACTTGGGCTTCATATCCAGCTGGCAGGGCTATGAAAATACCTGTTGGGATAATCGTTCGCTCTAAAGAACCTAACCGAACAGGCTCTGTGATATTTGCATACAAATCCATTCCAGCCGAAAGCTCAGTCTGATACTTTGGAAGCGGATGTTTGGATTTATTTATAATTTTAATTTTCATCTTTTCAAAAATTTTTTCAAGAGTGCTCTTTCCTTAAAAACGACAAATATCAGAAAAATTACAAAAATAATATTACTGATGATGTAATTTTCTCTAAAATATTTAAAAGAAATCATTCCCAATCCTATGGAAAGAAGCAGGTAAATGATTATTTTAGTCGTGTTGTAAGGTATCGGATATTTTATCTGCCCCCAAATATAGGAAATTATCATCATAGACATGAAAGTCAGTAGTGCTGCCACTGCACTTGCCCAGTATCCATATTCAGGCACGAAGAAATAATTGACAGATATCGTAATCGCTGCTCCGATGAGCGAAATATACAGCCCTACGATGGTCTGGTCAGAGAGTTTGTACCAAATGGACAAATTGAGATATATCCCCAAAAACACAGCCCCTAGCATAAGGCAAGGAATCAGCTCTATGCCTTCGTAGTAGAGAGGATTGTTGATGTATATTTTGGAAATCCAAGAGATATTGGTAATCAATCCTAGGAAAATCACACAGCTGCATATCACGAAGATGTCCATCAGCAGAGTGTAAGTTTTCTTCGCGTTTTCATTTTTAAAACTTGAGAAAAAATACGGCTCTATCCCCAGCTGGTAGGCCTGCCTAAAAACAGTGATGAATGTCGCTATCTTATAGACAGCCCCATATACACCTATCTGATGCTTGCTTTCTTCTTCAGGGAGGAGATATTTTAGGAATTGTCTGTCCATCGTCTGGTTGATGATGCCCGCCAGCCCTGCCACCATCACAGGCCAAGAGTAGTTCATAATTCTTTTCCATAAAGAAAAATCAAAACTCTTAAAACTGAAATTCATAAACTCCTTGGAAACGATGAGCAGTGAAACGATGCTCTGAACCAAATTTGCAACAAAGACATATCCCACACCAAATTCAGCATCGTATTTCAGTCCGAGGAAGCCATTGGGTAAATTAGGAAGAATATTGATGAAAAACACAACCAACCCAAAATAAATCACGCTTCCTGCTACCTTGGATACTACATACCGAAGCGGTTTTCCCTCTAAACGAAGAACAGCCGAAGGAATTGTAGAAAAGGCATCGATGGAAAGGATGAATAAAAATAAAATCAAAAAATGAATTTGGTCTGGTGTGTGGAAATATTCTGTAATCTCTTTCCTAAATACCCATCCTAAAACCAAATAAATAAAAGACATCGCCAAGATGCTCATGGAACAAGTGGAAACCAGCGTTTCTTTGCTGATGTCTTTCTCTTGAGCGAAACGAAAAAACGAGGTCTCCATGCCGTGTGTCAGAAAAACTGTAACCACTCCTGCGATGGAGTACCAATCTACGAAGGGCGCAGACTCTGCTGGCGAAAAAGCCCTTGTGATGATAGGCGCGATGAGGAAAGGAAATATCCTCACCAGTACCGAACTGATGCCATAGAGCGCCGTTTGTCCCAATAGTTTTTTAATCAAAACTTTAATTTTGATGCAAAAGTAAGATTATTTTATCTGAAAATTGTACTTTTGTTCGCTATGAAAAATAATATTTCTTGTATTTTAGTTTTTATTTTTGGGTGTGTAGGATATTTACAGGCACAGTTTTCTCCTAAAAATTTCACCAAAGATTTGGATAAAAAAGCGGTGAAATATGCAGATAGCTTGTATGCTAGACTCAGCATGGATGAGCGCATCGGGCAGTTATACATAGTGGCGCTTTATACCAATAAAGACCAAAACCATATCTCAGGAGTAAGGAAACTTGTAGAGCAGGAGAGGATAGGAGGAATTATCCTGATGCAGGATGATGCCGAGCAGGAAATAGCGCTGGTAAATGAATTTCAGAAAAAATCCAGAGTGCCGATGCTTTTTGGTATGGATGCCGAATGGGGGCTTTATCAGAGAATAAAAACAGCGCACAAATTCCCTTGGGCGATGACCCTTGGAGCTATTCAGGATAATAATTTGGTTTATGAAATGGCGTCTAAAATAGCAGAAGATGCAAAGAAAATGGGAATCTACTGGAACTTTGCTCCTGTGGTGGATGTGAATACCAATCCTAAAAACCCGATTATAGGCAATCGTTCGTTCGGTTCAGATGTTCAGAATGTAATCGCAAAATCTCTCGCTTATGCCCAAGGTTTGCAGGATAACGGCGTGCTGGCAGCGATAAAGCACTTTCCAGGGCATGGGGATACGGATGTAGATTCGCATTTGGATTTGCCAGTGGTAAAACATAGTCTGGAAAGGCTGAATAAAATAGAATTGGCACCCTTCAAAGCCTTGATGGACAAGAAAATAGGCGGGGCGATGATAGCACATCTCTATGTCCCACAGCTGGAAAAAGGGAAAAATATCCCTGCTTCTATTTCTTATGATATCGTAACCAATTTGCTGAAAAATAAATTCCGATACGAAGGGCTGGTCATTACCGATGCACTGAATATGAATGCTGTTGCCAAAAAATATCCTGCAGGGGAATTGGATTTGAGGGCGTTCAAGGCGGGGAATGATGTTTTGCTTTTTAGCCAAGATGTACCGACAGGGAAAAAGTTGATAAAAGAAGCGCTCCAAAAAGGAGAAATCAGCGAAAAAAGACTGGAAGAGAGCGTGAAAAAGATTTTGAAAACGAAATATCTTTTGGGGCTTCAGAATTTGCGACCGCTTAGTTCAGAAGGTATCAATAATGTTTTAAACAACGATTCTCACACGAAAATTTCAGAGAAGTTGTACGCCAATGCTTTGACTTTATTAAAAGACGAAAAACAGCTTTTCCCACTTAGAGAAAAGGAGGTTTATTATCTTCCGTTAGAAGAGGCTTCGCACGAGGCGTTTTTACAAGAATTGTCCAAAGAAATTAAAGTTAAAAAAATATCTTTCAAAGAAATCCAGTCTATCCCTGAAAACGCAGTGGTAATCATCGGTCTTCATAAGGATAATTCTACGGCTTACAAGCCTTACAAAATATCGTGGGAGAGCAAAAGGCTCATTAACCAAGTGAAATCAAGAAACGAGGTGATTCTCAATGTGTTCGGTAGTCCATATGCTCTTCAGGATGTGGATATTAGCGGGATTTCATCGGTTTTGGTTTCTTATGAAAATAATCCTCTCTCGATGAAAGCTACAGCGGAGGCTTATTTAGGAAAACAAAAGATAAACGGAAGACTGCCAGTGGTAGTAAATGAACAAATAAAATACGGAATGGGAATAGATGTCCCAAAACAGAAATAAAATAGAGAAAATGTTAAAAATAGGAATATTATGTTACCCTACTTATGGGGGAAGTGGAATAGTGGCGACAGAACTCGGAATGAACCTTGCCCGAAAAGGCTATGAAGTGCATTTCATCAGTTCGGAGCTTCCAGCAAGGCTGGATATGACCAGATCTAATATCTTTTTTCATAAAGTAAATGTGCAGGCATATCCATTATTTAGGCATCAGCCGTATGATATCGCGCTGTCTTCTATGATATATCAGGCGGTGTGCATGTATCAGCTGGATGTTCTCCACGCTCATTATGCCATTCCGTATGCCTATGCGGCTTTTACAGCGAAACAGATGCTGAAAGAAAAAGGCAAGGATTTACCACTGGTGACTACACTTCACGGAACGGATATTACTTTGGTTGGGCAGCACCCGAGCTATAAGCATGCGGTGGAATTTTCTATCAATCAGTCCGATGCGCTGACTTCGGTTTCGGAAAGTTTAAAACAGGATACATTGGCTTTTTTTGACATTAAAAAAGAAATCCATGTGATTCCGAACTTCATCGAAGAAAGACACTTTGAGCAGTGTTCTATTTGTCTTAGAAATCAGTTTGCGGAGGATAATGAGAAAATTTTGGTGCATATATCTAACCTTAGACCTGTTAAAAGAATTCAGGATGTTTTGGAGATTTTTGAAAAGGTAAATCAAAAAATTCCGAGCAAACTAATCATAGTAGGCGAAGGTCCTGAGATGGAAAAAGTAAATGCTTTCTTATCAGAAAAACCAGATATTATTGACAAAATAAAAATCATGGGAAAAGTAAATGACCTTCGCCCAGTGCTTACCTATGCAGATGTGTTCCTTCTCCCTTCGGAAAAGGAAAGTTTTGGTCTGGCGGCGCTAGAGGCTATGGCGGCAGGAACGCCCGTGGTCAGTAGTAATACAGGAGGAATTCCAGAGGTTAATATTCATGGAAAGACAGGATTTTTGGCGAATGTAGGCGATGTGGATAAAATGGCTGAATATACACTTCAGATTTTGTCTGATGAGGCTCTTTTAAAGGAAATGAAAACAAATGCCATAGAAGTAGCGAAGACTTTTGATTACAATAAAATCATTCCGATGTATGAGAATTTATATCAGGAAATGATAAAAGAATTTAAGAACGAAAAATAAAATGGATAGAGAAATTTATTTTGCTGGTGGGTGTTTCTGGGGAACGGAGCATTTTTTCAAGCAAATCAACGGAGTAACAACTACACAGGTAGGTTATGCCAATGGAAATATAGAAAATCCCACTTATGAGCAGGTGTATACCGACAGCACGGGCTTTGCAGAGGTGGTGAAGGTGGCCTATGACCCAAAGGTGGTAAGTCTGGAAATGCTTTTGGATTTGTTTTTTAAAACAATAGACCCTACAAGCCTTAATCAGCAGGGAGAAGACATCGGAACCCGCTACAGAACAGGAATTTATTGGGTAAATTCAGAAGATGAAAAAGTAGTAAAAGAGGCACTTTCGGAACTTCAAAGAAATTATGAAAAACCCATAGTGGTGGAAAACGAGCCTTTGAAAAATTTCTACAGTGGAGAAGAATATCATCAGGATTATTTGGACAAAAACCCAAGCGGATACTGTCACATCAACCCAGAATTATTCGAACTCGCGAAAAAGGCTAATCTGAGATAGTTTTATCCATCAACACTTTCCCTTGGTAGATTTTTTCATAGCGAATGAGCTGCTCTCCTTTGAAATAGCCGATATAATAACCACGCTCTTGACTATGTGTTTCGGCTTCTTCTTGGGTGATTTCATCGTATAAATAAGTGGGCTGGTCGGTTGCTTTTTTATGCAGATCAGAGCAGTTGAGAAAATAGCGAACGACTATATTTTCTTTGTACAAATAGAGTTTCTGTCCATTCATAGGGATTTCGGCAAAGACTCTTTCTTGTTCAACGGGGGTAATAGGTATTTTAGGCTCAAAAGAGGGATCAGCGTAAAAAGCGTATTGAGAATCAATGTGTATTTCTGAGCTTTTTATTTTGAACACTTTACGCTCCCATTGGTTGCCTAATAAGAAATACTGAAAACCATCCTTTTCCCCACAATATTCATAGGTAAGTAGGGATTGTATCGCAAAGGCTTCTGTGGCTTTACGCTCTTCTGGGGAACTTTTGCAAGAGAATAAGGCTAACAAAGAGGCTAATAAGGTCATTTTTTTCATTCTTTTCTACTAAATATATAGATGTCTGCTTCTTCAAAGTTCGGATACTGCCCTCCAAAGACTTCTCTTACTACAGTTTTACCGAGGTAACGTTCTAAAGGTAAGTAGATATCCTTTGCATCTGTACAAACAAACTCTAAATAAGGCATTTTTAGCAAAGGAGAGGCGTCTCTTATAGGGTTAAAACATATCTTTAAGTTCCTAAGGGTCTCTATACCTACCAAATCGCTAAGGTTTTCTATCTTGTTTTGCTCTAAGTTCAATTCCTCTAAAGATAAATGCTTCAAAGGAGAAAGGTCTTTTACTTCATTGTGATACAAATATAAAGTGTTGAGCTTCTTAAGGGCTTTCAAAGGGGATAAATCGCTGATTTGGTTCCTATCTAACTGCAAATATTCAAGATTGGATAACCATGCCAAGGGGGATATATCGGTGATTTGGTTTCTATCCAACCAAAGCTCAGTTAGGTTTTGTAATTTAGCGATTCCTATTAGAGAAGTGAGCTTATTGCACGATAATCTTAATTCTTTTAGCTTGGAAAGTTCGCAAAAAGGAGTTATATCACTCACGCCACTGTCATAAACCTCTACTTTTTTCAGTTTTTTATACTTAGCGAGAGGCGTATAATCCGTTGCCTTGACATTCAAATAGAGTTTTTGTAGCTTTTCCAAGGGTGGCAAGGCTTCCAAGTGGGTTATATTGTCCGATAGCAACTCTAATTCCTTTATATTGGGGAACATTTGCAAGTCGGCTAAGTCCTCCGAGTGCAAATCATCGTTATGAATGAGCATTTTGGTAATCAAAGGCGCTCCTTCTTCTTTGACCAACACCCTCCTGCCCTCTTTTACAAGAAGGTCTTCGTGTTTCTTTTTCAGATATTGCTTTACTTTTTGCTCTATGAGCTTGCTCTTAAAGGTAATGTAACTCATTTAGTTGCTTTTTCTAAAAGTGATTCCATAAAACTTGTTATTCCAGAATAATTCTGTTTTCTTTTCAGCCACTGATGCTGGGATACATTGTTCTATGGCGTTCAAATCAACCGTTTTGCCTTCAA
>CAUQMH010000063.1:0-8719 GCA_963519075.1 uncultured Flavobacteriaceae bacterium | reverse complement strand
TCTACGGGTGATAAAATACTGGTAGAGGCGAGTCCGATGGATGCTATTTGGGGGATAGGCTTTGGTAAAGACAATGAGAAAGCACATAACATCGCCTCGTGGCGTGGTCAAAACCTTTTGGGTTTTGCACTAATGGAAGTTAGAGATGAGATTAGAAAGCTTTATCAGAATGTGAATTTGCTGAAAAAATAGAAAGGTTTTCGGTTATTAAAAATATTATTTTCACTCAAAAATATAATTAAAAAAAAATGAAAGAATTACTTACACCAGAGGCGCTACTGACTAATTTCAAAGATGCGCGAACTCTTACTCGAAAGGTCATTGAGACTTTCCCTGAGAAAGACCTTTTTGAATTTAGCATTGCAAATTTACGCCCTTTTTCACAAATGATAAAGGAATTTTTGATGATTACTGACTATATTTTCACAGAAATACTTCACGAAAAACATACCTCTTTTTGTGCTGAAGGACAGTTTCCTACTACCAAAGAGAGCGTATTGGCGATGTGGGACAAGGCTACTGAAATCATTGATAATGAATGGAAAGAAATAAGTGATTACACCCAGCCGCTTACTATTTATCAAATGACTTTTAGCTTTGCTCAGTGGATACTTTACGCCATCGAAAACGAGACACATCACCGCGGACAGGGCTATACCTACCTTAGAACCTTGCAAATAGACCCTCCTTACTTCTGGGGAAGAGAAAGTTTTCAATAATAATCAATACCTAATGAACACAGACAACATTATAAAAGAAATCTTAACCGGGATAGAAGAAGCCTTTAACGAGCTAGACTTACCCAAAACTCCTTATGGAAGAAATGAACTTTGGGAAGGAATTACTGATTATTTCAAAATCAAACAATTAAGGGATAAAATAGAGTTTTATAATAGTGATTACGACTACACTTCGGAGTATATCACCATCGCAGGATTTCACGAAATTCCTCAGGAAACGGTGGAAAATACCATTATTCCTGCTTTGGAAGAACAGCTTACCCAAATGTTCTTTAATCCTGATTTTTATTATCGTTTTGAATACAAACTTACCTTAGTGTTTGAATTTCAGTTTGGGCTAGGTCGCCACATTCAAAAAAAACTGCACCTAGAAAACCCAAAGCGCAAAGCCGAACTTAAACAGCGTTTGGATACTTATATACAAAAAGTTATCTATGATGCTACAGAAAAAATGAAAGAGAAAGAAATCCATAGTTTCTTTGACAAACTCTTTGATTTTGAACTCAATGGCTATAGCGAAGACAAGGTAATTGAAATCTTGGAAAAAGGCTTTTCACTCATAGACCCTAAATGGAAAAAGACAATGGAAGAATATCGGTTTGGGTTGCACTACCACACCAATGAGTGGAAAGAAGCTGTCTTTATGCCTTTGTATTATAATGTTAAAGGAGAAGATTGGTCAAAAGAATATACGCTCAAAAAAGATTTGGAGGTGAAAAATGTAGACCAAGCTAAACTAAATCTATTTGTACAACAAGCCCTTTGGAACATTAAACACCAACGATACAGCTGGGATGTGAGGTTTGCGTGTGAGGATTTGGAGCGTGCAGCCAAGGAATTAGCTTCTGAAAAAGCGGCTATGTATCTCAAAAAAGGCACAGGAAACCTGCCTGAAAACATCATTCACTATAAGGATAATGATATAGAATGCGATGCCAATGATGTTTTTGCTACAATCAATGTGAAAATCAAGCAAGAATCTGCCACAGCTTACGATAAAGCGCTGGATTTCATCATCGCTCTTTTGAATACTGACTTCCCAAAAAGTTATCAAATTAAACTCAGTTCCAAAGCGCCTAAGCAGTTTTTGGATATCAAAGGCATTGCTAAATCATCTACTCATCGTTTCTTTGCTCAAGCCCTGCAATACGAAGAATTACACCCTAAACTCGTGGCTTATGCTGAGGCGGCTATGAAAGAATCCCAATACTATACTGATGCAGAGGATGAAGAAAAGAGCTGTATGCCTGGCAGTTATGCAGTCTTTGGTTTAGGTCTGGTTGGAGAAGAGTATTTTCCATTGGTAAGTAAGTATTTTGAGCTATTGGATGATGAACACCAGATGGTGCATAAATACTTCATAAGCACCCTGATTGACCGCTATGGAGTAAATGAAAAATCCTTATCGCTTATCTGTCAAGGGATTACCTCGGCGCAGTTTGATATGGTGTTCAAGAATTTAGCAAAAGAAATGGAAAATCCAGAGAAAAAACAGCTTTTAATCAATTTCCTCAAAGAAAAAGAAGCCTTTTTTGCTTCTAAAAAAGAAACTCAAGGCTTTTATAAATTCTACGAAGAAGAGATTTACTATGCTATCTATGGCGAACAATGGAAGAAAAAAAATATAATTTTTTCTTCCATTGCTTAGGAATTTTATTCTATAAGAATTTTATTTTTGATTTAACCACTTTTTGTACGCTTCTCTGAGTGCTTGTGCCTGCGCCTTGTGTGGGCTCAGCGTGCTCATATCGTCATAATATTGGAAGGAAACAGCCTTACTTACCTTAGGTAGCGCTGTTTCTATGGAAAGTTGTTGTTTTACTCTATCAAAGGTTGCTGGCGTAAAAGGATACTCCCCCGTAGGCGAATAAAAAGTCTCCAAATCCGTCCAGAAAGCTCCTTTGTAGTTTTTGTTTTCCTCAAAAAGTCCTTTTTGAGCACTTTGATAATAAGTATTCAATTGGTCAAGTGTTACATGCTTAGCCCCTACCCCATCTTGTAACATAATTATTTGCAGGTGGCTTTTTCCAAGTTCTGCCATAAAATGTTGTAATTGGTTTGGAGAAGTAAGTTTGCTATTCCAAAAAGCCGCTATAGAAACAGGCTTGCCGCCCCAACTGTGAAGTGCATCAGCAATAGGATTTACAAACACATCCCTAAAAAGCGCCATCTTTTCATCAGAATTATAGGCATAAGGCTCTGGCTCGTGAGGGATATACCAACCTTTGAAAGCAGGATGATTCCCAAACTTTGAATTAATTTCTCTAGCCAATTCTATACATCGCTGAGCATTAAGCTGAAGCCAAGCCCTATTTGTTTGGTTCTGCCAATAAGTCTCATCAAAATGAAGCCCTATATGCACTTCTATGCCTTGCTTTTGTGCTGCCTCAAAGAATCGTGCCAAGGTATGACGGCTCTTCTGAGAAGTGAAAGTATTAGCCGAGTCAAACCAAGTAATATCATTATACGCATTCTTGAAAGCCGTATATTGTACGATAACTGTATTGATTTTTAATTCTTTAAGTTCAGAAAAAAACTTTTCCCATTGGGCAGTTGTCCAATCATTTTTACCAAAAAGCTGGACAAAAGTTCCTGTAAGATATGGTGTCTCTTTACTAATAGAGGATGTTTGTTCTTCTGTTGTGGTTCTATTACAAGCACTTAGCAACAGGATACTACTTAGGATTAAGGATAAAAACTTCTTCATGAGTACAAATGTAAGGATTAATTTTTAATGCTCAATACATAATGACAGAAGAAGGTGGTTAATTACTAATCACTATCTTTGTCTCCGATTTTAAGAACGAATTTTTTAACCTAAAACAGTATAAGAAATCAAATACATTAAGTTAAATACTACCATAGAATTACCTCTGCGCAGTTTGATATGGTATTTAAGAATTTGGAAAAAGAAAGTATGAATAAACCACTGGACAACATTACTCATGAAACATTTCTAAAACTGATAGAACACCTCAAAAATCTACAAGAATTCACCTTTTTAGAATACATAATGGCTCCCGAAGCGGATATTTTTTATTTCAATTTCATGGAAAAAACCGTGAAAATCAAATGGGATTTGGATTATGGTCTTTTTCTAGAAACGGAAGCACTCTCTACAGCGGACAGAGATTTGTTTTTAAATATTTTAGATAAAGAAATTTTATCTTTGGAAAATCAATGAAAAAACTACTACCTTATTTTATCGCCATTATTTTCTGTCTGCCCAATGTTTTTATTCTTTACAAAACCTTTGATGTGCTGGACAACATCGATTCTCTGCCCAAGAAAACTGGCTGGGTGAAGGGATGTCGTTATTGGGGAAAGAGAAAGAGAAATCTGGATATTTATCTGGCTTCAGAACAAGAAGTAAAACAAATGAAAGAGCCCAGCAGAGAAGGCGAAGCAGACATTTATCTCAGGGTAAAGAAATTCTCCTTCATCGACCTGCCTGAAATAAAATTTAGAGACAAAATCACTTATTATGAACTAGAAGATGATTTTGTTTACAAGACAAGTTTTTCCAGCGAACCTAAGATTATAGGAGTTGCCACCGAAGGAAATTCTGTAAGTCGCTATCATCTCTTTGTGGAAATTATGGATTTTTATCAAACTTTGGCTTACTTTGCTATATTTGTGTTAAATCTGCTTGTGGGAAAATATTATGAAAAAATTTTCAAGACAGAAAAAGGCTTATCACTGATATTTGTTCCTATTTTATTCTATATTATTATCTTCATTATCACATAATTTCTTATATTTGAATAGAAATATTCAGTTGATAATTTTAAAATATTTCCAAAATGAAAGAGCGATACGAAAACATCCGCGAGATGAACGAAATTTTAGTAAAAATAGAGAGCATTCTCACCAAAGCTGAAGAAGTACTGGGAGAATGGAAAGCTGTCCAGCCAGACTATGACAGACTCGTAGCGTACTACGACAGCAAACAATGGCGCAAAGACTATTTCGACAGTAATGATGGCAAAATTCCTGATGAAGTTCCTCAATGGGTGCTTACCCAAGATGCAATTTTTGATGCCATAGGCACGCAGTTCTACCTCGCCAATGAGTTTCAGCAGCTCCTAAAAACAATCAAAGATAAAGAATGGAAAGAGTAGGTTTTATGGCAAAATATAAATTTTAACACTTTAAAATTCAAATATTTTTTTGTTTTTAACATTTTTTTTTATAACTTTGCCGATTGAAGTTAGTGTGTAAAAAATACAAATTTTAATAGATATGAAAAGAAAAATATTTACTTTAGGCCTATTGTCTCTTGCTTTTTCAGCAAATGCACAGTCATTATTAGGTGTTCAAGACCAAGCAAGTCTTCATATAAAAGAAGATGCTCTTATCTATAGTGGTGGAGAGTTGAAAACTGTTGAAAATGGTGTGATAGATAATTTTGGTAATGTAATGATTGTTGGTGGTGGTTTTAAAACTGTTACTGCATCGAATACTAATAAAACAAGTGGTGGGAACTTTATCCTTCGCCTTTGGTCAAATGCAACAACAAATGGTAGCATTGTTAATGGTGGGACTGTTATTAAATATGGTCAACTTTATATTGACAATCAAACTTCACAAGCCCAAGTTACAGGGATTGTAGACAAAGAATATAAGGATAATTCTCATGGTGCTTACCAACAAATGGCAATTCCTTTCTACAAGAAAAAATTCTCTGAACTATCTACAGAATTAAATGCAAATCTTAGTGGTAATAGAAGAAATAGAACAGGAGTGTTGGTATGGAATAACAGTAAGGTAAGATTTGATCATTTTGAACCTACTAACAATACCACAGATATTAAATTGGCAGGACATGCTGTAGCAAATAATGGTGCTACGAGTTATTATGCTATAGGTTCTAGATATTTTAATGCTTTTTCAGGAGGAACACCTAACACGCTATCTACAAATGTTTTCACTATAAAAGGAGTGCCTTTTGCAGGTAACATTACAGCTGTATTAAGTGGAGCTGGAGATGGTGTGGATTTCGGTGTGGGTGGTAAAAATACAAACTATTATAGAGAGCAATATAAATCCTACCTAGGAGACCATTGGGAACACTCTAGCAGCCCATGGACTGGTAATTATGGTAAAAACATATATCAATTTGGTAATCCCTACCTAACGAATATTAACCTTAAATATATTGGTACTATTATAGATAATTTAATGGGAGTTCGTGTTGAGCCTAGTACTTCTGTAAAAGCAACTGGAGCAGAAACTGGTGGTGTATATGTATCTTATAATAGTGCGGGGGTTGCTATAGGAGATGTTAAACAAGTTATCGTGAGACCGATGGGGACTTTTGAAATAAAATTATCTGGACCTAGTGTTAGAGTTTTAGATTTTGGTCAATTAAGAAAGTTCGCATATGAGGCAAACACAAGTAATACACCTACATATAATGGTGGGGTAACAGTACAATCTAAATCTTCAAATAAAGAGTTTTCCCTTTCTGAATTGTCTGAATTGAGTACAAACTCTACAGCAAAACTAGCTAATGCTAAATTATCTGGTTCTACTGTTAAGCAATTAGGAGTAATCGCGTTAGATGCTGATGGAAAAGAATTAGGAAGAACATATTATGTAGTATATGCTGATGGTATTTCTGGGCAGCCAACTAAGTTTTCTTCTCAGGTGACTGCAAATAGTAAAACGATTATTGGTACTTTCGAAGAGTCTAAAAAAGGAGGAGTTGATGAAGATTTGATCAATTCATATTGGTTATATATCAATGAAGCTAATGAAAATGACTTCAAAGGGAAAGAAGTTCCTATGAGAATATATAGTCCTAATGTTAAATCTTTAGCATTTGAAATATTAGAAAACGCAGAAGATATTGCTGATGGGCAAGAGAGATTATCATCTGGTGAGAGTTTTTATATATTTGATGGAAAGAAACATGTATTGATTGGGAATAACAAGAAAATTTCTATCTCATCTACAGATGCTGAATTTGGTTTATATTATGGTAAACCAGCAGAATTAGTTTCTCAAAAAAATACTATTGCTACTATTCAGAAACCATCTGCTACTATTTTAGCATATGATGAAAGTATAGCAGCTCACAAGATATTATTCGATCCTGAATGGAAAAAAGCAACAGTTCAAGTCTTTGATCTTTCTGGTAGATTAATCTTCTCACAAGCTAATGTAGATGCTACTAAAGGAGAGTTTGTAGTAAACTTACCAAATGCTGTAAGAGGAACTTATGTAGTGACTGCAGTATCTGAAACTGGTAAGAAGTTTTCTCAAAAAGTTATAAAATAATAAAATTATATAGAAATGAAGAATTTGAGTAAATTCATTTTGAATAATGTGAAGATATTTTTTCTAATATCGTTCTCTTTATTATCAAGAGGTCTTTATGGACAAGAAGGAGGAGGTGCTATACCTCCACCACCAACAGCACCCATGGGGGGAACTAACCCAGGTACTGCAGTTCCTATAGATATGTATGAAGGAATCTTGCTTACCATAGCTGTATTGATGGTTATTGGTATATACTATTATTCAAAAAATAAAAAAGAAGTATATAAATAAAGTACTATAAAAACTCCTAGAAATTTTCTAGGGGTTTTAACTTTTTACATTATGAAAAAAATATCGATATTATCTACTTTGCTGGGTATTAGTTTTTTATCCGCTCAATTTAAAATAAATATAGAGGCTGCTGATTCTTTCAGTCAAAAAACAGCAACTGTTTCTATCTTAGAAGGTGCAAAATACATTCCTTTAAAAGAGGTTAATAAGAAAAATGGAAAATGGATAATAGATGTTCCTAAAAATTACATGGGAATGATGAGAATCTATTTTCCAGAAAACGGAAAAACTGTAAATTTAATATCAGAAAATAAAGATGTGGTTATAAAACTTACCATAGAAGGAGATGTAATTTCAAAAATAGATTTTCTGGATGAGTCTAACCAAAAGATGGCTCACATGACACAAATTCAAAGAAAGAAAAGTCAGGTGCTTCCTGTATTACTTGAAATGAAAAAGTTATACAATGATAACAGCACTTTTGATAAAGCTTTGGAGAGTGAAATTCATCTTTTAGAAAATAGTAATCTAGCAATAAACAACCACCCTTTTATTCAATATTATCTGGATAATAGTAGATTTACAGCTGGTCAAGAGGATTTAAACATCAGCACAGAAGAATACATACAGTTTTTTGTGAATTCTGGCTCAATGCTGGAAACCTCTTCCCTATTGAGACCTGCATTAGTAGGTTTTCTAAGAAAAACTTCGCCAGAAACGATAGACAGCGAAGTGGATAAATTGCTTGAAAAAGTAAATTTAAAAACATCAAGAGGACAAATTATTTTGGCTGAATTATTGTCTATTTTTGAAATCTATGAACTAGAAAAACAAAAGGAAAAATATTTCAATCTGGCTTCTAGTCTAAACTATGAAGTAAATGGTCAGCTAAAAACCATTGTAAAAGCCATTAAAAACACCTCTATCGGTGCAGTATTGCCAGATTATTCGTTCACATCAAATGTTTCTAATACAAAGGCTAAAAAGCTCAGCGGAGTGAAGGCTGATAAAAAAGTGGTTTTGTTCTGGTCTTCCACTTGTTCACATTGTTTGAAAGAACTTCCTATTATTTCTGAAAATTATCAAAAATTAAAGAAAAAAAATATAGAAGTCATTGCATTTGCTTTGGATTCAGATTCAAAATCGTATAAAGAAACAATAGCTTCCCTGCCATGGATAAATGACACTGAGCTGAAAGGATGGCAGAGCAGCTACACAGAAACCTACAATGTGCGCGCTACGCCGACATATTTTGTCTTAGATAAGAATAATAAGATAATAGAAAAACCAACTAATTTTTCTGCATTTTTATCAACATTAGAATAAAATAATTTGGTGGTATGAAAATATTTCGTATTTTTGCACCACCAAAATGGCGAGGTAGCTCAGGTGGTTAGAGCGTTGGATTCATAACCCAAAGGTCA
>CAUQMH010000062.1:0-9165 GCA_963519075.1 uncultured Flavobacteriaceae bacterium | reverse complement strand
CCTTCTTTAAATACCTTCAGCAGATTGGCTTCCATGCATTTTTTCTGTTCTTTCTCTTTGTCAGTGAGTTTTTTCTTTTCTCTATAGCTGTCGTAGCGTTTCAGTTCTTCAAATCTTTTCAAAATTGTTAAATCGTTTCTGTCATCTTTGTCCAAATCAATTCCACTGACAAAGGATTCTAACTCGTTTTTTATAGATTCATTTTTATAGTATGATTTTATAAAAAGCCAATCAAAATTATACGATATATAGACAAACTTCCAGAAATATTCTTCGGATTCTCTTTTTTCCTCTGACGCCCTCTCTTTAGCCAAAGCAATGGCTTTATCATATTCTTTTAGGTAGCAATAGGCTTGTATGGCTTTTCCAGAAAAATCCCTATATCCAGCAGGTTTCTTTTCATAGTAGGATATAAACTCCTTATAATGAGCTCCTTCGTACAAAAAGCGCATTTTGAGTATCGCAAAAGGTTCTAATTCCCCATATTTGGATATCATTTCATCTATTCTTTTCAGATAATCAGCGTATTCTTCTTTGCTGTGTTTGTTTCTCTTTCGGTAATCAGCATAAAGTTGCTTGAAACTCTCCATCCAAGGCTTGGGCTTACGATTGTTGGCATACTTAGGAGAGTCATACATTAGGTCGATAACCGAGAGGTGTTTATAGGTTTCAGGTGTAACTCCCCAACTCAGATACTTATCAGCTATTTCGCGTAATATGTAGTATTTATTAAACTCTTCCATGTCGAGACTTTGGTAGCCATAAGAGCGTTTACTCAGTATATAAGGTTTGAACAGTACCAAAGAATCTATTTCTTCTACACGGCCAGCGCCATTAGTACCTCTAACACCTTCAAAATCAATGCGATAAGTTTTATTCTTATAGGTAATAACAAGCCCTTGAGTCTTTGAAAAATAATCGGAAGGAGGTAAAACTATCATTTTTTTCACATTTCTTCCTACACAAAAATCTTCCTCAGCAATGATATTCGCCACTCTGTTCAGTTTTAAAAGCTTTACTTTTAATTGTTCAACATCAACAGGTCGTTTGTGTTCATCATATAAATTCAACACACGCAATCCGCCGCCTCCCCCAGGCTGAGCTGCGAACTGAGCGGATAAAAACAACAAAATAAAAACAATAATATTTCTCATAATTTTCAATTTTCTATAAACAAAAGTAAACTGCCTTTATCGTATTTTATGGATATTTCATCGGTATCTGCCCTGTTTCTCGTGCCTATTCTCTCCATCAGTGAAAGGCTCTCTCCCCTCAGCTCCCAGTGAAGCCCTTGGGTAAAGATATTTTCAGCCACTGGAAAAGGAAGCAGCGAAACCATTTTTCCTTTTACTTTCCGAATGGTAAAATCATTTGGAATAAAAAAATAAGTGGAATAATCATCAAAAAAACTAATTTCCAGTTCTTCCCTAAACAAATAAGCCGTATGAATATTCCCTAAAAAGTGGTCTTGCTCACGCCCGCTTGCTCCATAAACATCCACTTTTTTTATTCCTTTTTCTACGATGATTTCCAGCGCTTTATGAAAATCTGTTTTATTTTGGTCTGGTGTATGGACAAATTTACCCTCATAAATAGCCTCATCCGCTCCCGTGTGAGAATCAAAATCCCCTGAAATAAAGGTCAGTTTCTCCAATGGGAAATTTTTCTCCTTTAAATAATGAAAAGCCCCATCCGTACACGCTATCAGCTGATAATCAGCCAACGAAGGCAGTGTTTTGGGAGGCTCACCATTGATAAAAAGCAAAGCTCTGGACATTATCTCTCTTTCTTGAAAAAGGAATCCACGAATTCTTCTCCGTTGAACAACTGTAAATCCTCCATTCCTTCGCCCACACCGATGTATTTCACAGGAATTTGGAACTGGTCTGAAATCCCGATAACCACACCGCCTTTCGCTGTTCCATCAAGTTTGGTCACAGCGAGTGCATTCACTTCTGTCGCTGCTGTAAACTGTTTCGCCTGTTCAAATGCATTCTGCCCCGTAGAGCCATCCAAAACCAAAAGCACCTCGTGCGGAGCATCTGGAACGATTTTCTGCATCACTCGCTTGATTTTAGAAAGCTCGTTCATCAGATTGATTTTATTATGAAGCCTTCCCGCCGTGTCTATGATGACTACATCTGCATTCTGTGCAACAGCCGACTGCAATGTATCAAATGCCACAGAAGCAGGGTCGCTACCCATTCCTTGTTTCACAATAGGAACACCTACTCTCTCACTCCAGATTACAAGCTGGTCTACTGCCGCCGCACGGAATGTATCCGCCGCACCCAGCACCACTTTTTTCCCTTGGGTTTTGAACTGATGGGCTAATTTTCCTATCGTGGTTGTCTTCCCTACACCATTCACACCGACTACCATGATGACATAAGGTTTCTTGGTTTCATCGATATTTCCTGTTTTAGAATGTGGATTTTCCAGCAGAAGAGCAGAAATTTCTTCCCTAAGGATTTTATCAAGTTCAGCCGTATTTACATATTTGTCTCTGGCAGCCCTTTCCTCTATTCTTTGAATAATTTTGATAGTGGTAGCCGCTCCTACATCCGATGCGATGAGGATTTCCTCCAAATCATCCAAAACCTCATCATCCACCTTGGATTTTCCTATGACAGCTTTGGTAATTTTATCAAAAAATCCTTGTCTGGACTTTTCCAAACCTTTGTCCAGCGTTTCTTTTTCTTCTTTTTTAAATATATTTTTAAACCAACTCATCTTCTATTTTTTAAATTCAAAATTATTTCCCCAAATGTAAGTATTTTTAGGTTTAATAAAAACAAAAACTACCCAGAAAATTTTGGGTAGTTTTATATTTCCTTTGCAGAAATGATGTTTATTTTTTCAAATAAGCATCTACTTCATCTGCATTCATTACTTTTTCTTCAAAAATGTAAGCTCCAGTTTTAGGAGATTTTACCATTTTTACTACTTTTGTCATCTTTTTAGATGAACCATCTTTTAGGGACGCTACTACTTTTTTTGCCATCGCTAATAATCTTTATAGTTATTTAATCTCCTTATGAACTGTATATTTCTTTAGAACTGGATTGTATTTCTTAAGCTCCAATCTCTCAGTAGTGTTCTTCTTGTTTTTAGTAGTGATATATCTGCTCATTCCAGGCATACCGCTCTCTTTATGTTCTGTGCACTCAAGAATAACTTGAACTCTATTTCCTTTCTTTGCCATTTTCTTAATTATTTAATAAATCCATTTCTAACAGCTCTTTCCAAAGCTTCTTCGATCCCAATCTTGTTAATAACTCTCAATCCATGAGCAGACACTCTCAAAGTGATGTGTCTATCCTGCTCTGGAAGGTAAAACTTCTTCTCAAGAAGGTTGATTTCGAACCTTCTTTTCGTCTTGTTGTTAGCGTGAGACACATGGTTTCCTACCATTGCACGCTTCCCTGTAATTTGACAAATTCTTGACATATCTATATGCTCTAATAATTATTTCTACTTTATAATTTTGCAAAATAACAGCTTTTTTTTCGAACTCGCAAATTTTTATTACTATTATTTTTTAATTTTTCTGAAAATTGATAATATAAACATACTGAACATCATCACAATAGAAATTTTAGACAACAGGTCGCCTATCCTGCTGTAAATAGTCTCCTTTTCGTACAACAGAACATCGGCTGTCAGTGCATTTTTCTCATTGTAAAGTGTATGCGCGAGGATATCGCCACGGGCGTTGATATGCGCAGAAATCCCACCATTAGCCGAACGAGCGACTTCTCTTCGGTTTTCTATGGCACGAAGTCTGGCATACGCCAAAAGCTGCTGATGCCCCTGCGATGCGCCCCACCAAGAATCATTGGTGATGACACCGAGGAAGTTTGCGCCGTTTTTTACATAATCGGTCACAAATTCGCCATAAATACTTTCATAGCAGATGATGGGCGCGATTTTACCTTTGTTGTAAGGATTAGCAAAAACCTTTCGTTCCTTGTCCGTTCCCAGTGAAGCAATTGTCCCTCCAAAATTCAGCATAGCATCGCCCAAAATAGGTTTAAGAACATTCATATAAGGGAAAATCTCTACCCCTGGCACGAGTTTTCCTTTGTGATAAATCTGAATTTCTTCCTCTGGAACAATCTGCAATGCTGAATTAAAACTATCTGCCCAAAAGCCCTGTCTATCATAAAAAGTAGCACTTTCTGGCTTTTCCTCATCATTATTATAAATCTTATGAGTAGAAACTCCACCCATAAAGACTGATTTTGGGTGTGTTTTCAGAAAATTCTCCACCATGTGGATAGACTGGCTGTTATGAAGCCCTTTCTCGGAAAGTCCACCATAACCAGGGAAAGAAGTCTCAGGCGAGAGGTAAAAATCTATTTTAGAAGAGTTTTCTGCCAAAGAAAAAAGCTCCTGCACTATCTGAAGGCTGTCTTTTTGGTATTTTTCGTGATAAGGGTCTAAATTCGGCTGAAGCATCATAATGCGGACTTTTCCGATTGGTTTTTCATCAAACTGATGATATTTAAATAAGGAAATCATCATCGGCACCGCAATCAGCCCCAAAACCACAGCAGAGGTTTTAACCAAAAATCTTTTCTCGTCAAACCATATTTTAACAATATAAAAAATCAAAGCATTGAGCGTTAAAATCCAGAAACTCCCTCCTGTAGCGCCCAAAGTATCATACCACTGTATGAGCTGAGGATAGTCTGCAAAGGAATTTCCGAGGTTCAGCCAAGGCCAAGTAAATTCCCACGTCATATGGAAATATTCAAAACTCATCCATACAAACACGAAAAAAGCCAGTCCCAAAGGGAGTTTTTTGCCTTTTTTATACCAATGAAAAAGCTGAAAAGCCGTGGACATCAGCAGGGAATTGACCAAAACAGGGAAAACCACCGCCATAAGGGCAGGGCTGCCATCTGGATTTTGCGAATTATAAAGCCAACCTGTAGTTATGACATTCCAAATGATAAAAGTAAGGTACGAACAGCCAAAAACTGCCCAGCCTTTTCTTTTTATATCCGATTGAGAAATGTTTTCTTCCACGAATAACAAAGGGACAAACGCCACAAAGATAAAAAACGGAATGCCGTAAGTAGGCCACGAAACCGACAGCAATATGCCCGACAAAACCACACAAAAAAGATTTTTCATACTTTATAATTTCAAGGGCAAAAATACTTATTTTTGCTAAAATCTCAGTCTTTGTATGATTTTTAAGAAAATTTATCGCATTTTCGTCCTTCCTTACACTATTTTTCTGCTGTATCTGATGTTCCTCGGATTTGGGAGAGAACAGCACGAAGCGAATATTGTAAGGCTTTTACCACTCGTTTCCACGATTCTTTTTGTTCAAAACACCACTTCTTGGGAAAGCATCATTATCAATCTTTTTGGAAATATCATCATGTTCATTCCTTTTGGGTTTTTAGGCTGGCTGAATGCGAAATATTTTAGTTTTAAAAAACTTATTGTGGATTTTTTATCAGCTTTAATCATCGTGGAAGCCCTACAATACCTCACAAGGCTCGGTGTTTTTGATATTGATGACTTAGCGCTTAATTCCCTCGGCGTATGGATAGGATTTCAGATGAGGAAATTCATTGATAATTTTAATTTTTAAAGAATTTTCAAGGTTTTATTTCTTACTAAAAAAGATGTAAATTTGTATCCATTAAAATATAATGAAATGAAATTTAAACTACTACATTTTGTTTTTTTCTTTGTGTTTATGCACTCTTTTGCACAATATAAACCGATAGACACGGCAGACTATGCGCAGAGAAAAGAATTTCTAAACCAGCTGAAAACTAAAAACGAAGCCCTGATAAAATCCCTAAAATCCAGATACACAGGAAAAACGGGAAAAGAACTGGAAAAATTCTACCGAGAGTTTTACAAAGATTTTGAGAAAGAAATTAAAGGCAAGGACTATTCCTTTAATTCTAATTTTAAAATTAAGTTGGAAAAAATCCTATTAAACCTAAAAAAGAAAAATCCACAAATCCCAGACAATCTGAACATTTTGGTTGCCAAAAACAACACTCCGAACGCCTACTGTCTTGGCGATGGGACTTTCGTGGTAAATATGGGACTTTTTAATGTGCTGGACAATGAAGCGCAAGTAGCGAGCGTCCTCAGCCACGAACTTGCCCATTACTTACTAGACCACACGCTGAAATCTTTGGTCAATGAAATCAATGAGGACAAAGACAGCCGCTCCATAATGGAAAATCTGAAAAAAATATCGGTAAATAAATCCAAAAAAGCCTTTGATATCGTAAAAGATAATCTCTACAAAAAACGCGATATCAAACGAAAAAGAGAAATAGAAGCCGACTCGCTGGGATATGTCCTTTTCCGAAATTCTGACTACGAAAACACCGAATTCTACAACACTCTGAGCAACCTCAGCAAATATGACACGATTTCGCCACAAGAACTAAAAATAGAAACTTACAAAAAACTCTACAATCTGCCCAGCCAGCCCTTCAAAGACAGCTGGATGACAAAGGAAGATTTTGGGAATTATAATTATGACCACTACAAGGTAAAATTAAACAAAGATTCTCTCTCCACACACCCTGAATTAGCCCAAAGGATGGAATTTATCACAAAACAATTCGCTGAACTTAAAAACAAAAAAGAAGCAAAAAAAGGCGATGAAGAATTTGCTAAACTCAAAAATACTGCCCGAATGGAAGTCCTGCCCAACCTATGGCACTCCGAACAATACGGACGAGGAATCTACGCTGCTATGCAGTTTTTACAGGACAAAGAAGAGGAAAACTACTATCACGAATGGCTTGGGAAATTGTTTGATAAAATCTACACAGCACGAAAAAATTACAACCTAAACCGCTATCTGGACAGAATAGAACCCAAAGAACAGAGCGAAAGCTATCAGCAGTTTTTGAGTTTTATGTGGAATCTAAATTTAGCAGAAATCAAGAATATCGCAGACTACTATAATAAAAAAGGAGCTTCTTAGAAGCCCCTTTTTTTGTTAAAAATTTAATCTCTCCAAACGGATTTTATTGAATTTTTCTTTCTCATTGTATTCACGGAGGAGAATATAACCCTCTTTACCGATATATGGCACTACAAAATAATTGTCTTTCTCGGAAATTTTTACATTTTCTTGATTGAATTTACCATCGATAAGCGTATTGATGTACAAATTCCAGTTCTTTTCCTTCGTTTCTTTATCCTTTTTAAAATCTCTGAAGAAAAACGCCACATCTTTGCCTCTGTTTAGATATTGAGAGAAAAGATAATCGGCATTTATGCTCCATTTGGTTTTATCTTTTTCAAAAACTCGCACTTCTTTCAGCTTAAAATCCTTATCTGTAAAGGCATACACCATATCTTTTGTTGCTGGTGCCACATACTGCTGTGCAGGTCTCCATTTTTCAAACAAAATTCCTACACTGCCGTCTTTTAGGAAGAAGAAATCTCTTTCCAAAAGATAATATCCCATTCCGACATGACTAAATTTATTGATTTTTTGTATAAATGGCTTAAAGTCTATGAAATAGATATTTTTAACATCCACTCCAAAGTTTCGTTTATCCAAAACAAGCCTTGTCAATCCCACAGATAATAACGCTTTTTCCTTTTCATAAAACCTTCCAGAGATGATTATTTTATCATCAAATGTTTTATCATTATCCACCAATCTTCCGCTTGAATATAGAGTCGTAATTTCATCCATAGTCTGCTCATTCAAGCCTGTAATCGGTGTTTTGGCTTTTATACTTCCTGTCTTTATGTCCAGCACTTGGAAGAAATAAGAAAATTCCTTTTTATTCTTCACTTTTAGAATGGTATAGATGTGTTTATCATCTTTTTCAATGATTCTGATGGATTCATATTTTCTTTCAGTTCCATCCGTATTATACTTGTATTCCCAAAGCAGTTTTTTATTGTCATCGTATCTTTTTAAACTATGATTTTTGCCGTAAGTTTCGTAGTCATCATATTCCATAACGATGAAACCGCCTTCTTTTATTTCATAAACGCTAGATACATAAAGAAATCCTTTTTCTCTTCGCTCTTTTCTTTCTTCTTTTCTTTGGTTTCGTACATTTTCTGGCTCTGTTACTTCTTTGAAAGCATTATTCTCATATTCGTAATATACTTTTTGTTTGATGGTGTTATCCTTTAGATTCACCTCCATTGTGCGCGGATAGAAGAAGTCTCTTCCCTTTACTGCATCATAATCAGCTCTTGGATAAAGAACCAGATTTCCTCTAAAATCAATTGCTCCGAAATAGTTTGCCGCTGTGATATCTCCTTCAAACTCTTTGTTGGCAACTGGATTTAGGTTTTTATCCAAAAAGACATACTCAAATTTTTTCATTTTATCACCAGACTTACCATAGCCATAGATTGCCACATATCCATAGAGATTTTCATCTTGGTCAAATAGCGCATTGAGTCCCAGATAATTTCCTTTGGCTAAAGCGTACAAATCCCGCGATTGTGAAAGAGCAGTGAAAACACCGCAGAAAATCAAGAATGTAAATAAAATTTTTCGCATAATTTTTTCTTGCGAATGTACACAATTTCCATCAGAATAGAAAGATGAATTTTATCACTAAAAAAAAAGACTATCTTCTTCGATAGCCTCTCTTGTTTTAAAACGATTGTTTTATTTCTTAGGTGGATAATTTTTCAATATTTCAGCGATGATTTCTGGAATTTGTTTTTGTTTTGACTTCGGCGAATCTACATTGATTCCGCTTCCTTTTCCCTGCCAAACGAGCTTCCCTGTCTTTGCATCCATAAAGTTAAAAACTAGTCCTCCTTGGTTGTATTCATTAGTATAAGTTCTTCCTAGACCCATTCCCCAGCCGAGCCAACTGCCCCAGCCTCCCAAATACACATTAGGCGTCACATAGGTATCTCTTACCAGCTTGTGATTTGCCTTGACCTGAATCACCAAATCTGCCGCTTCATTACTCTGAGATAACCCCTTCTCTGCCAGCTGTTTCTGTAATTCATCAGTCACTCTGCTTTGGTCTATATCGTTCAGTTTCAGCTCTTCCAAGTTCACAGAATAAGTCTTGTACTCAGAAAAGTTAGCTTTCGGGTCATAATCTGACACTACTCTAAATGGGCTGCAAGATGCTATCAGAATCCCCATCCCTACTAATAGAAATAAATACTTTATTC
>CAUQMH010000061.1:0-9298 GCA_963519075.1 uncultured Flavobacteriaceae bacterium | reverse complement strand
TGTCCTTTATCAGCTTCCTCCACTTTGTGCGCGGTGTTCATGGCTACTATCAGGTCATTCAGCATGGAATTTGCCGCCATTGGTGAGTTTGGAAGAAGAACCAAATTAGAACGGTTGTTAGCTCCTATGGAATGAAGCGTGTCATAATGCTGAGTAACTACTATCAGCGCCGATGCCTCTTGCGCATTGATATTCACGCTATTAAGCATTTTTACAGATTCTTCCAGACCTTTCGCGATTTCCCTTCTTTGGTCTGCGATCCCCTGCCCTTGCAGCTTTTTAGACTCGGCTTCTGCTTTCGCTACGGCTACGATACGAATTCTTTCTGCTTCAGATTCATACTCGGCAGCAGTTTTTTCTCTTTCCGCCGCATTGATTCGGTTCATCGCTTGTTTTACCTGCTCATCTGGGTCTATATCCGTTACCAAAGCCTTTATAATATCATATCCATAACTCTGCATTGCCTCCTGAATTTCAGCTTTTACAGCGATAGCGATATCATCTTTCTTCACGAAAACATCATCCAATTTTAGCTTTGGAACTTCGGCTCTCACCACATCAAAAACATATGAAGTTATCTGATTATGAGGGTCTTCCAGTTTATAGTAAGCATCACTTACCTGATTTCTAATTACCTGATACTGAACCGAAACTCTCATTTTAATAAACACATTATCAAGGGTTTTGGTATCTATCAATACATCAAGCTGTTGGATTTTCAGGGTTAATCTTTTAGTAATATTATCAATAAATGGAATTTTGAGGTGAAGCCCCGCGTGGCGAACAGAATGGAATTTTCCCAAACGCTCTATGATTGCCGCAGTCTCCTGCTTTACAGTAAATAATGATGCCATAAAAAACAATACAGCAACAAATGCAAAAAAACTAAAAATAAGTAGTCCCATAATTATAAAATTTAATTTCAATTTATTAGTATCAATGTCTAACGAAATGTTACAAAAAATGTAAAAAAATTACATCGTCATCCCGATATCTATTCCTTTTATTTTTCGATAAAGGTCTGTAGCGTAGTTATCCGTCATCCCAGAAACAAAATCCAAAACGCCCATTACCTTTTCATAAGGTTCGCCATCGTATCTGAACTGCTCGGGCAGTAATTGAAGGGCTTTCTTGTCATAATCCTTAGGTTTTTCTTTTATAGCCGATGGAATAAAATGATTGAGAAGCTCATACATCACATTATATCCCGCATTTTCTATCTCTACCACCGCTCGGTGATTGTAGATTTCGTCAATGGAAAACTGCTTTATATCCTGCAAAGTTTTATTTTCTTTTTTAAAAATAGAAAGCAGCGACTGGTTTAAATTTCCTGTAAGAATATCATCAATTTTTTCCTTGTAAAGCCTTATGGAAACATTGATTAGAGAATTGATAACCTTTGCACGGAGGTAAGATATTCTGTCATTTTTATCAGAAATTACGGATAGTTTGTCCTCTACTCGTTTTATGTTTTCATCCGTGGTTTTGATGAGTTCTAAGATGAGGTTTTCGCAGTCGGAAGAAGAGATGATTTTCAGCCTGTGGGCATCTTCTATGTCTATGATATTGTAGCAAATATCATCCGCCGCCTCTACCAGCCATACGAAGGGATGTCTTTTATACACCAGCGGTTCCTCCTGTTCTGTGATAAAAGCCGTGGCATTGGCTATTTCTTTGAAAGTTTCCTTTTCACTTTGGAAAAAACCAAACTTCTTTCTATGAAGCTGTTTTTTGTCCTTCGCTATGGATTCACAGGGATATTTAGCGATACTTGCCAAAGTTGCCATGGTTAGCTGAAGTCCACCCTTGTCCTTGCCTCTTTGCTGATGGGTAAGCACACGAATAGCATTGGCATTTCCTTCAAAATTGATAAAATCTGCCCATTGTTTCTCAGTCATCAGAGATTTTAAATCTTCATTTTTCTCAAAATAACTTGCGATGGCATCTTCCCCAGAATGCCCGAAAGCAGGGTTTCCTATATCATGGCAGAGACACGCTGCTGCTATCACATTATGTAAATTATGCAGATAAAAATTCTTTGAATTCTCGTTTAGTTCTTGAGCAAATTTCTCCACGATAAACTCCCCCGCAAAGCTCCCTAGACTTCTCCCCACCGAAGCAACTTCCAGCGAATGGGTAAGCCTGTTATGCACAAAAACGCTACCTGGGAGAGGGAAAACCTGCGTTTTATTCTGTAGTCTTCGGAAAGAAGTAGAGAAAATTATTCGGTCAAAATCCCGCTGAAAATCAGTCCTTGAAGCACTAGTGCTATCCGAGTTTCCTGTTCTCCGATTGGTATATAATTGATTAAGCATAAATTAAAAATAATCCCAAATATCGGAATTTTTTAAATTATAGTAGCAAAAATTAATTACCTTTGTTAGATAGTTTTAAAATATGAGAAAAATAATCCTTATTCTCATCCTATTAATCGGGAAATTAGCGTTTACACAAGAGAAATTATATTATTTTTATACTTCTGACAGCACTTTGGTAGGTGTGAAAAATGAAAAGGGGAAAATCATCATCCCTGCTCAATTTTCGGGATTTAGAATCTATGATACAGAAAACCCTATAAATGAACCTACAATAGAGTTTTGGGGGACTTCCTTTAAAAATAAAAAATATGATAAAGATAACCCACGAATAGAGGCAGGAGAAGTCTATGATAGAAATGGAAAATTTCTATACTATCCACAGTGGTTTGATAATGGAAATGATATTTGGGAAGAAGGACTGAGACGATATGTAGAAAAAAATAAAATGGGATTTGTAGATTGGTTTGGGAAGAAAGTTCTACCTGCAAAATGGGATTTTGCAACTCAATTTAACTACGGCTATGCAATAGTCTATACAGGTGGATGGAAAAGGGAATTTGATAAAGGAGGAGAACATTGGTTTATAGCCCCTATTTCCAAAAAATCAACCTCTTATCTCATCAATAAAAAAGGAATAAAAGTGAAGCCTCTGAAAAAATCTAATAATCCAAAAGACTATTTATATGAAGGGAAATACTATCCTTACCCTTTTGTTTATAACAATATTGAACAAAAAATAGTAGATGAAATCAATCAATTAGAAATCCTAACAGAAATTAATCATCCTTTTGACAAAAAAATTATAAACCATTACGAAATTGTAAATCGTCCTAATAAATATCTGCCCTATTATGAACTAAAAAACTTCTATGGTCAAGAGAAATATAATAGCCCAAACAATAGTCTCTGGGTCAATAAAAAAGGAGAAATATTTTATAAGAACTATGATTATAAATTCATCCCTTTAAAAGAATATATAAGAAAAATACTAGAACGAATCATAGAAGACCAAAAACAAGGCTATAAAACTAAAGACTACCCTATTAATGCTGAAAAACAACTAAAAGAAATAAAAAAGATAGATTTTAAAATAAAAATGTAAGCTAAAATAAGCTTACACTTTTATTTATCATTACGCTTCACAACTTGAACAATTCATAAAATTAATAACTAATTCCTTAGAAACAGACTGCGAACGCTGATAATAAAGCGTTTTCACTCCCAATTTCCAAGCGTCTATTATCACTTTATTCACATCTTTTATCGGCATAGAAGAAGGAATATTTAGGTTTAATGACTGGGCTTGGTCTATATATTGTTGTCTCTGTGCCGCCTGAGTTACGATTTCTAAAGGTGAAATCTCCTTAAAGGTCTTAAACACATCTTTTTCAGCTTGAGTGAGTTGCGTCATATGCTGAACAGAGCCATGGTTTAGCATGATATCTCTCCAAACATCTTCCGTATCCAATCCTTTCTCTTCCAATAACTTAGCTAAATATTTATTTTTTCTAATGAAATTCCCTTTAGCAAAACCAGCCTTGTAATAATTGGATGCAAACGGCTCTATCCCTGGTGAAGTCTGCCCTAAAATAGCCGAACTAGATGTCGTAGGTGCTATCGCCATAGTAGTAGCGTTTCTGACTCCATATCCTTTCAATAATTCTGGCTCGCCGTAGATATTCGCTAATTCCTTAGAAGCGGCTAATGACTGCTCTTGTATTTGTTTAAACACTTTTGCGTTAAACATTTTTGCTTCCATGCTTTCAAAAGGAATCATATTTCGCTGTAAATAAGAATGATACCCCAAAACTCCTAATCCCAATGCTCGGTGGCGAATTGCAAAATTTCTCGCCGCCGAAAGGTAATAATTCCCTTCTGTTTTCTCAATAAATTCAGATAAAACAGCATCAAGGAAATATATGGCTAATTTAACCGCATTCGTATCTTTCCACTCATCATAAAGCTCCAAATTCATAGAAGACAAACAACAGATAAAACTTTCCTCTGCAGTAGAAGGCAGCATGATTTCAGAGCAAAGATTAGAAGCATTGATAGTCAATCCTTTATCTTTATAAACTTGCGGTTTATTTCTATTTACATTATCTGTAAAGAAAATATACGGCATTCCTTTCTGCTGACGGCTTTCCAAAACTTTAGCCCAAACTCTTCTCTTGTCCGTGTCGCCCTCTATCATTTCATGCATCCAATAGTCTGGCACGCAGACACCCATAAACAAATTCTGAATAGGGTTACCGATGTCTCGGATTTGCAAAAACTCCTCTATATCATCATGGTCAATATCCAAATACGCCGCAAAAGCCCCTCTTCTCACACCTCCCTGTGATACCACATCCATTGAGGTGTCAAATAATTTCATGAAAGAAACTGCTCCAGAAGATTTTCCATTATCCGTAACTGCTGTTCCTCTGTGTCTCAGCTCACCAAAATACCCAGAAGTCCCGCCACCTATCTTGGTCTGCATGATGACTTCTCCCATTTTGTGGGTAATTCCCTCTATACTGTCTGGCACATGGACATTGAAACACGAAATAGGAAGCCCTCTCTGCGTCCCCATATTTGCCCATACAGGAGATGAAAAAGAAATCCATCCTTTAACAATCATTTCCTTAAAAGCCTCCTTTAATTCTGGTTTATACAGCCTCTTCGCTGCAGCTTCGGTTATTCTATCTATAGCCCCTTCTAATGTTTCGCCTTTTAGTAAATATCCTCTGTTAAGCATTTGTTCTGATTCTTCATTGAACCACCAAATGTTTGTCTTTTCTTCCATCACTTTTTCTCTGTTATATAAATATAGTTTTATTTTAAAATTTTCTCAAATGCTTTTCTAGCGCTGCCTCGGAAATACACTTCTCCTCGGTATTTATAGCTTTCTTTTTCTATAATTTTCAGCATCGGAATATTGTCAAAATTAGTATCTATACGGATACTCTCTATTCCCTTTTCTTTTGCTAATTTTTCGGCTTCCTTCAGGATTTTTTGTCCCAAACCTTTTCCTTTTGCTTCTTTGGAAACTGCTATTCTATGGAGCGTGAGATAATCTCCCTGCCCTTCCCAGTTTTTTAGCTCTTCGTAAGCTGGTTCTTTGTCAAAAATAATCGCAGCATAAAGATTCACAGCGCCCTCTTCCTCAAAAACAAAACCATATCCTTTCTGAATATCATTTTGTATTGTTTCTTCATTTGGATAGCCATCCTGCCACTGGGTGCTGCCTTCGTTTTTACGAGTTTCCTTTGCAAAAGAAATTATCTCCCAAATCTGCTCAAAATCCGCCTGTTCCGCTTTTCTAAACTCCATCAGAAACGAATTACAAAGTTTCTAAGAGCTTATATACTGATTTCAGTTTATCATCTACCTGAGTCATTCCGATAATTCCTCCCGAAAATCCCGTAGTTTCTTTTTTTACAAATACTTCTACTTGATTATTTTCATTTTCGCTGATATGGATAGAACATTTAAAGTAATCAACAAATATCCCAAATAAAAGTCTCATCGTTCTATTTCCTTTTTCGTAGACTGTATTTCCAATACTTTCAGAAAGCGCTTTGTAGCCTGCGTCTGCCATTCTTTGCTTAATCTTTTCGTGCAGTTCTTCCTTAGATATATTTGCAAATACACATAGAATTTGTTTTTGTGCTCCTACTTTATTTTCTACAAAATGTCCCATAATATCTTTTTAAAATTCTATTCTATTTCAAATTTTTCACAAGCTTCCAGCTCGCCTACTTTCACTTTATTGACATGGGTAAATTTCACATTTGGGTCTGCTTCCGCAAATTGTTTTGCTTTTTTTATACAATATTCTACCTTGTAACCCACTGAAATACACACTCTATGCTCTCCCACTAATCCCATTCCCATATAAATATACTCACCCAAACGGAAGTCATCATTTAGGCTCAATTCTTTCTCTTGTTGAATTCTACTATACATGGTTTATTATTGTTTTTTAGAGTTTAGAATAAATCGTCCTCCGTGATGGATTTATCGTGCTTAGTGTAGGCTGTTGGTCTTTTCGCAAAGAAATCATCTAGTTCATTCGCGAAAACTTCTTCTTCAAACCAAAGCATCGGCTTTATTTCATCTCCTGTTATCCCAAAAGGTCTGCCCAAGCCCAGCTGTACCAAAGAATCATCCAGCCTGTATCTCATATAGTTAGCCAAGTCTTTTTTGCTGAAAAAGTCAAGTTCTCCATTTTCAAAAATCCAATCTAACATCTTGTCTTCCAGTTCTATATAGTTTTTCATAAAGCCTTCTATCTCCTTCATTCCTCTTTCCTTCATGTCTGGATTTTCCTCAAAAATCTTTTTGATAATAAAAATTCCAGCATTGGCATGCGTCTGCTCATCAACGGATGTCCAAGCGATGATGTTTGCTACATTTTTCATGTATCCCTTAAAACGAGTAAATGACAAAATAGTCGCAAATTGACTGAATAACGAAGCGTTTTCTATAATCAAAGTAAAAAACAAAATTCTCTCCAAAGCGTTTTCTTTATTCTTAGAAAGATACTCCTTCAAAACTTGATTTCTCTCCTTGAAAATAGGAACTTCTAGTAAGTTTTCAAACTCATTATTGTATCCTAACACTTCCAATAGTCTAGAATACGCCTCTGAGTGGCGGAACTCGCATTCCGCAAAAGTAGCCCCAAGTCCATTAAATTCGGGCTTCGGGAAAAGGTCATAAAGGTCTCCCCAAAAAGTCTTCACTGAAACCTCCACCTGTGCTATTCCCAGCAAAGCTCTCTTTACAGCTTCTTTTTCTATTGGACTCAAATTCGCCTTGAAATCCTGAATATCAGCCGTAAATTCCACCTCAGAATGCACCCAGAAGGACTTATTCATGGAATCCACAAACTGCATGATTTCTGGATATTCAAACGGCTTGTAGTTTTCTCTTTTATCAAATATTCCCATGATGATACTTTTTTCAGATTAGCATTTGCAAAAGTAGAAATAAATACTCTCTATAAAAATCATCTCTTATGAAAGTTTTCCACACTCATTCTAATACACTATAAATAAACAGTTTATAAAATCTAATATCATTTTGCCTTAATTTACAATTAAACAATACTAAAAAACACACGACGAATAAACAAAATAGAATTAAACAATCATGATTGTGCATAAAAAATGAGTATCATAAAAACTGATACTCATTTTCAACTTTAAAACCTTATATTATGATATAATCTTATCCTTTTTTCAATGCTTCTGCACCAGAAACGATTTCCAATATTTCATTAGTAATCGCTGCCTGACGAGCCTTATTATAGAAGATAACGAGTTCATTTTTCAGAGCATTAGCGTTGTCTGTCGCTTTATGCATCGCTGTCATCCTTGCTCCATGCTCAGATGCTATAGAATCTAATAACGCCTTATAAACCTGCGTTTTTATAGACTTAGGAATCAATGTTTCCAATATTGTCTGCTTATCAGGTTCAAAGATGTAGTCTGATTCTGCATCCTCTTCAGCTTGTTCTGGCATCGTAATCGGTAACAACTGTTCAGTTCTTACCTGCTGCGTTGCTGCATTGATAAATTTATTATAAACCAAATATACTTCATCAAAAATTCCTTCGCTGAAGTCTTTCATCACAGCACTAGTCAGTTTAGAAACAGCCTCAAAACTTACACTATCATAAATAGAACTTTGGTTATCATATACTGTTCTCACTCTTCTTACTGCATCAAAAACCTTTTTCCCTATTGTAAGAACCTCTATTTCTACATCTTCTTTTTGTTTATAATTAGCATTCAGCTCTTTAATCACTGATGAGTTAAAAGCACCTGCCAAACCTCTATTAGAAGAAATAGCGATATAAAGTATTTTTTTTACTTCTCTTTTCTGAGCATACTCTGACAAACTTCCTTCAGAACCTGTACTCACTTTTTGAATAAGTTCCTGAAGTTTTTCAGAATAAGGTCTAAGCATCGTAATGGCATCTTGTGCTTTTTTTAGTTTCGCTGCCGAAACCATCTTCATCGCACTCGTAATCTGCATCGTAGATGATATAGATGTTATTCTGCCTCTAATCTCCTTTAAATTCGCCATCTGATAAACTTACTTTTTTATGTTCCAAAAATTTAGAACAAATTGGTTTATATTTTAATTATTGTATTTCGCTACTAAATCTAATGCCACTTGTTTCAATACATCTGTCAAATCTTTATCGATTTTACCAGCTTTTAGTGCAGACATTACCTCTGGATGTGCAGTTTTTAATAACCCTACATACTCTTTTTGGAATGTTCTCACTTTTGCTACAGGAATGTCTTTTAACAAGTTTTCTGTTCCAGCATAAATCATCGCTACTTGGTCTTCCACTGGAAGCGGTGAGTTTACTGGCTGTTTTAGAATTTCCACATTCTTTTCTCCCTTAGAAATTACCGCCAAAGTAGCAGCATCTAGGTCAGAACCAAATTTAGCAAACGCTTCTAATTCTTTATATTGAGCTTGGTCAAGTTTCAATGTTCCTGAAACTTTCTTCATTGATTTAATCTGAGCATTACCCCCTACCCTTGATACAGAGATACCCACATTAATCGCTGGTCTTACCCCTGAGTTGAATAAATCAGACTCCAAGAAAATCTGTCCATCTGTAATGGAAATCACATTGGTAGGAATATATGCAGATACATCCCCTGCCTGAGTCTCGATGATAGGAAGCGCTGTCAATGAACCACCACCTTTTACCATAGGTTTCAATGTTTCAGGAAGGTCATTCATTTGAGATGCGATAGTATCATCTTTAATGATTTTCGCTGCTCTTTCTAGCAATCTTGAGTGAAGGTAGAATACATCCCCAGGATAAGCCTCACGCCCTGGTGGTCTTCTTAATAGAAGTGATAACTCTCTATATGCTACCGCTTGTTTAGATAAATCATCATAAACAATCAATGCTGGGCGCCCTGTATCTCTAAAATACTCACCGATAGCAGCACCTGCCATTGGAGCGT
>CAUQMH010000060.1:0-9342 GCA_963519075.1 uncultured Flavobacteriaceae bacterium | reverse complement strand
AAAATCACACAGTCCCAGTCCTCCTTATGCACCCATTCGTTTTTAGATTTTATTCCACCTGTACTTTTATCTCTTCCTAAATGGTCTTGGAAAGAACCAAAATACACAAAAGGCTTTGTTCTGTCTATATCTTTTACGCTGAGGTCTCCCTCTCGGTTAGAGACAAACTGCCAATTCTCAAAATCTATATGAGACTGCAAGTCCTCCCGCCATGCACTGAGGACAGCAGGTTTAAAGGTAAGCACTAGTATTTTTGTCCAGCCCATTTTTAGAGCCAGCTGATAAGCAGCAAAGGTTTTCCCAAAACGCATTTTGGCATTCCAAAGAAAGTGAGGGATAACGCCTTCATCTTTCACAGAATTAAAATACCAAGCAGTCTTCTCCACAGCCTCTTTCTGCTCTGGTCTCATACCAAAGCTCTGACTACGGTTTTCTGTATTTCTGACGCCTTTTTTCTCTTCTAAAATCACCGCTTGCAGGTCTTTTATGGAGCATCGGAACCACTCTCCAGCTTCACGGATAAAGCCTTTTTGCTCCAGTCTTTTGTGGAGTTCATGGTCAGTAAAGTAAGTACCATCCTCTCTGGTAGCGATTTCCTCTAAAACAATTTCCCAAGTCTGGCGGGGTCTTTTTGTAGAGTATTGTTCTTTTACACGCTCTGCTGCGGTCTTGGTGGTGTAGCCTATTTTTAGCATGTCAGGATAGCTTTCATCTGTGTAGGCATATATTCTGGGGATGTTATTCTGTGTGAACATTATTAAGTAGTTAAATTTCTATATTTTTAATATTTTACATTAGGGTTTGCACATTTTTGTATTTACCCTCTTTAATTTGGTTGATATTCAAGCTTGGTGGTAGAAAAAACGAGTTTAGTTCACATAACCACTTCATCTTTGCTTTCAATTTTAATTCCTTCTTTTTCTAATCTTTTAAATAATTCATTTATATTTCGTATTCCTTTGAAATTTTCATTTATTATTGTTACTATTTCATTATGTTGCTCTATATATTGCTCTATATGTTTCCTCATAATAAAATCATAATGGTCATTAATAATCTTAAATAGACTTTCATTTGTAATTTCAAAATCATCATGATATTTTTTATTTAATTCTTCTTTTTTATCTTCAATTTTTTGCATGAGAATATTGTATTCATTATTATTCATTACAATATTTCCGATGTATTCGAAATTTTCATTTCCTAATATTACTAGATGCATTATAATTTTTATATTAGGATTATCCATTTCATATAAATTTCCTTCTTTTTTTACAAAACCTAATTTTTCTAAATGTTTGGGTTCTATTGATATATCTCTAAAACCAAAAAGCCCTTTGGGATAGGTAATATTTTTTCCATTTTTTAGTTGCTTATCAGCATGAGTTGTTAGAGTTTCATCTAATTCTAATATTTCTTTATTATCTAAAAATTGTATTTTACGATTCCCTAAATATTTAACTACTTGATAGTTAGAAGGCATACCCGTTATTTTAGTAAATATTTCATAGTAATATTCTTTTTCTAATTTTTCTCTTTCCATATTTCTTTATTATTGTAAAGTTACTCCTCTCTTTTATCACTAACTAAACTCTCTATATAGACAATTTCCTCTTCTGTTAAACCATATTTTTCATAGAGTTCTTCATCTGTCCATGGTTTATCAAATTTCTGTTGAGGAACAAATTGATAGGTGTTTTTTGCAGTGTTTTGGGTTGGCTTTTTTAGTAAAACTAAAAATCTAAAAAATCGAGTTTCCATATAAGACATTACATTTTCACATCTATTTTTATCCCTAAAAGGACCAACGACCAAATAAGTTTCACTACAACAAGTATTAGGCTCTCCATAAATAGGGGTATTGATTACTTTATAAGGGGCTTCTTTACCCATTCCATAAGCTTTTCCTATATAGACTTTATGAGCATCTATCCAATGTTCATTTTGTATAACCTCCTCCCTTTTAATATAGCCTACATCTTTTGTTACATAAATTTTAATTGCATCCTTGAACGGCTCCTTTTTACCTTTTATTTTAGAATCGAAGCCAAAAGGTTTTCTTGAACTTATAAATTCACTAAAACTTTTTTCTTGATGAGTTTGTACTTTTCTAAGAATAGAAATTGCTTCATTATATCGGATAAATACATCTGTATTATCTTCTTTTAGTAGTCTTTTCATTTCAGAAATACATTCACCTTTTTCATAGGTTTTGATAAGACAATCTCCTACATAGTCTCTGTGCCAAAGAAAATAATTAATCCCTCCTTCTACACTTACTCCAGAAAAAATATCAGAAGCATTAGGGAAGTCATGAATTTCCTTCAACCTTTTATCATTGAGCATTTCATCACGAAAATCATCCAATCCTCTTCCTCCCGAAAACCAACGGCTTGGTACAACCATACACAAATAGTGAGGATTAAGTTTTTTAACTTGTTGGATAAATTTATGATAGATAGGGATTGCGGAACTTCCTGTTCCTCCACCATCTCCCATTTGATAAGGCGGATTTCCTATAATAACATCAAAGTTCATATTTTCATAAGGGTTTTTATCATGTATAAAGGGATAGGCATATTTAGAGAGACCTTCTCTTATTTCATCCCCAAAGTCTTTTTTATTCACACCACAGTAAGTACATTTCCCTGCTTTGTCCCATGTGTGAGAGATTTCCTCAAAGAAGATATTACCATTCTCATCAGGGAATTCTGTTACAGAATGTTTACCATCAGCACGGGTAGAGCAGTAGAGACTACGGCGGCTCAGATAGGCAGTAAGCTCCGTGATGCCTATTCCATACAGCTGATGGTGCATAATATGGTCTATGCGTTCCTGCAAGTCTGGGATTTGGCTTTCTAAACCTTTCAGCAGTCTTTTGGCTATTTCTCTCAGAAATACACCAGATTTACAGAAAGGGTCTAGGAATTTAGCTTCGGGATTACTCCATAATTCGTTGGGTAGGGTATCCAGCATTCTATTAGCAACATCAGGAGGTGTAAAAACCTCATCGTTACTCAGATTAGCAAGACAAGTAAGCACATCAGGATTGTATTTTTGTGCATTCATTGTTAGAAAAGATTAGGGCTGTTCTGCACCGAGTTCCAAGTAATGCCTTATCACAGGTTCTTTCACTGTATATTCCGCAAATAAAGAAGCCATGCCCTGTTCTTTTTTGGACAGTTCACCATAGTCAAAATAGTTGGCAACTATTTTTTTGTCACTCAGTCCAGACCAATGCGTGAAAACAATAGGCTCTCCCTCTGGCGTAGTATAACTAAGGGCATCTCCACAGATAATGTTCTGACTGATGATGAACGCAATACTCCTCATCAGTTTCTCATAGTCTGCTTCTTTTTTGGGATAAGATTTTTTAAATTCTGTGAGAAGTCTCTCTCGGCACTCTTGGGTATTATCAGGAAGAAGTTCCACACCATAAAGACTGCCTGCTATCAGCACCAAATAAAATCCATAATCAGATTTGTTTTTCTTGGTCTTTTTCAGCAGTGCTATTTTCCTTTGTAAAATCTCTATAAGAAAGTTACCCGAACCACATGACGGCTCTAAAAAAGTAGCAGTAAGAACCTTGTCCGCTGTACCTTTTTCTAGCTCTTTCCACACAAGGTCTACCATGGCTTTTACTTCTCTTTTATTAGTAAATACCTCTCCATGGTCTGCTACCCGCTTTTTGGATTTTACCTGTCTGCCTTCCATCTAATATCCGTACAGAATAGATATCTCCTTTGTTCCTTTGGAGATGTGAATATTTTACTCAAAAAGAGCTGGAACAAGAGCGTTATTCCATACAGATACAAACCCTATGGTAAAGGAAGAGACTTACTACAGCCTCCCTTTACCATTTTAGGCTAACCTATTCTGTATTTGTTGTTTAAAATTTGGTAGATCTCTTGCAACAGAATAAAGCTAACTCTTTTTATGTCAATAATATGTTACAATAAAAAAAGCACGGATATCAATCTATCTGTTGCAAGAGGTTCTACCAAAACCTAACAAATACAGATAGTCTCAACCCATGCCTATACGGTATGAGCATTAGACCTCTTAGTTCTGTATTTGTTGTTTGAAATTTGGTAGATTCCTTGACAACAGAACAAAAGCCAACGCTTTATTTATCGTTAAAATCTTTGCGAAGATAAGGATGTTTTTCTCAATTTCCAACAAGTATTTTGTTTTAATATGGAAAAATAGTGGCTGGACTCTCTAATCTATTTTATAAATCTATCCTAACAGGGTACTTACATTTATCTATCCCCCTACCTCAAAAGATTTTTGGTATACCCCCTCCAGAAACCAAACCTTTTGTTTTTCTATATTTGAAAAAGAAATATGAAAACTTCATTTATATTTTTCACAAAGAACAATTCATTATCTTTTAAAGAAATTCAATATGAATAAAATTTAGAATTACCGTGACCAAAATCGTGACCAAAGCCTCAAAATTAGTAAAAATAAAAAAGCAACCACTTGATTTATAAGTAGTTGCTAAAATTCAGTGTAGACCCACAGGGATTTTATTTATATTATAATAAATCACTATAAAGTATCATTTTGTTCAAAATCAATGAATTATATCAAATTGCAATTGTGATGAATTATCATAAAAAACCATAGACTAACCCTAAAAAAGTCCCCATTTTTTTAATTAGGGACTCTTTCTATTTTTTTGGGATTTTTTATTTTTAAGCTCCCAATTCTAATTGATTTTTTATTAGATTATAATATTCTCCTTTCTTGGAAACTAACTCTTTATGATTACCTTGTTCTACTATTTGTCCTTTTTTTAGTACAATAATTTGGTCTGCATTTTTAACTGTTGATAATCTATGAGCTACTATGATTACTGTTCTACCTTTAAAAAATGATTGTAGATTATCGTGTATAATTTTTTCATTTTCAGCATCAAGCGCGGATGTAGCTTCATCAAATAAGATGAAATTAGGATTTTTATATACAGCTCGGGCAATTAAAATTCTTTGTTTTTGTCCTCCTGAAATTCCGTTTCCAGATGAACCAATTTTAGTATTTAATCCTAATGGTAAATCGTTAATAAATTCTTTTAAATTAGATATTTCTAATGCTTGGTTTAATTTATTATAGTCAATGTTTTCATCGCTTGTGGCAATATTTCTTTCAATGGTATCAGAAAAAATAAAGCCATCTTGCATTACTACTCCACAAGTTTTTCTTAAACTTGTTGGAGAAATATCATTGATGTTTATATTGTTAATTAAAATATTTCCTTGAGTAGGTTCATAAAACTTTAATAACATTTTCATCAGAGTGGTTTTTCCACTACCACTAGCTCCTACAATAGCAGTTATTTTTCCTTCTGGAATATTAAAGTTAATGTTTTTGAGAACATAAGATGATTGGGGACCTTCATACTGAAAAGAAACATTATCTATTTTTATCCCAGAATTATATATATTTTTTTGTAAAGTGGGTAAATTTTGATGATATTCTTGCTCCTCTTCGATATGATTTTGAACCTCATTTAATCTGCTTAAACTCAATTTTGCATCTTGTAGGGAACGGAAGAATAAGATTAACTGGTTGACAGGCGAGTTCATTTGTCCTATAATATAGGATACACTTAAAAGTTCTCCAAGCGTCATTCTATTTTGAACTACAAAATAAGCAGATAAGAATGTTACTAGAATATTTTTAATTTGATTAATAAATTCAAAACCAGATAATTGAATTTGATCCAATTTTAAAATACGAATGTTGATTTTAAAAAGTTTTTGCTGAATTTTTTCCCATTCTTTTCGTTTAAATTCTTCAAACTGATTTAGCTTCATTTCAGAAACTCCTTTGATAATTTCATAAATAGACTCTTGATTTTCACTTCTTTGTTGAAAACGAAAGTAATCAAGTATTTTTCTTTTTCGCATCCAAAATAATGACCATAACACAGAGATAATAGTCAGTACCATATATACAGCTAAAATAAGAAAATCATAATACCATAATATCCCAAAGAAAGCGGTAAAGGTAATCATAGAGAATATAGTTAAAAGACTTTGGGAAGTGAGAAAATGCTCTATACGCTCATGGTCTTGTATGCGTTGATTAAAATCTCCCATTAGTTTTGTATCAAAAAAACGAATTGGTAATCTAAGCATTTTTTTTAGAAAATCAGAAATAATTTGAATATTAATTTTTGTACCTACCACAAGCATTATCCAATTTTGGAAAATATTAATAACCATACCTCCAAAGAAAAATCCTAACTGAGCTAATAGAATGTAAGAAATAATAGATAAGTTTTTCTGATTAACCCCTTCATCTATTAATTTTTGAGTAAGGATAGGGAAAACCAATGTAATTAATGTTCCTAAGCTTAGTAAAAGGAACATACAACTCATTGATTTTTTATAAGAAGAAAGATATTGTAAAAGTTTTTTTATAGATGTTTTCTCTTCTTTTGGTGGTTCTTGTCCGAAAAAATATTCTGTTGGTTCTAGAAATAAAGCCACTCCCTTTTCTTCATCAGAAAGCCAATATTTTTTAAATTTTTCTTCTGATAAAGTGATGAAACCGTGGGCAGGGTCGGCAATTTTATACCTTAATTTACCTGTAAATATATTTTTTGTAATCTTGTATAAAACAACAAAATGATTTTGATTCCAGTGTAATATACAAGGTATGTAATCTTTTTTTAAATCACTTGTTTTAAGTTTTACAGAAAAAGTATTGAATCCTATTTTTTTAGCGGCTTCACTTATACCTAATAAAGAAACTCCCTCGCGAGTGATGAAACAATTATCTCGTAAATATTGTAAATTGAATTCTTTTCCATAGTGAGACGATACCATCGCTAAACAAGATGGTCCGCAGTCCATTTGATCATATTGGATAGTGAATTTCATATTATTTTTTTAAATGGTCACTTTATTATGAAGTCTTGTGTAAAATTTTTGTTTTATTATTTCTAATTTGGCAGAATTATCATAATTGAATATACAATAATCTTTTCCTTCATGTTCTAGTTTATGCTGAGAGCATCCGCCATTACAAATAGGTAGTATTTTACATTCCAAACAAGGTTTATTTTTAAACCTTAAATCATAAATTCTTTTTTGAAATTTATCATTCCATGTAATAGTTCCTTCACTATTTAATATACCTTCTTTAGATTCTGAATTAAAATCTCTTGCAGTACATTTGAAAACTTCACCATTATAATTAATTAAGGCTTGATTCAACTTATCCGCATAGCAAGAATTTTTTATTGATGCTGATCTTTCTCCCTTATAAGAGCATATGAACCCATTACCTCTATAAATATCTACAATTTCAGAAATATCAACTGTTAAATTTTTCTCTTCTTGCCATACTTCGTGAAAGGAGAAGGACATATATTGTTTTTCATTTTCAGAAATATCCTTAAAATCATCAATTATTTTTAGAAGGTCTTTTACTGTTTCTTCTGAAATATTAATTCTAATGGAAACGAAAAAATTATTTTTTAAACACAATTTTATATTATTAACAATTTCGTCATACGAACCTTTTGTTTTAGATATATACCTTACTTTATTATGTCTATCTCTATGTCCATCTAGTGTGATTTGAAATAAGTTAACTCGATATTTTTTGCATAAATCTAAAATGTTCTGATTAATCAGTAATCCATTAGTAGTGAAGTTTGATGAAAAATTAATATCATTATCTTTCATTTTAGGAACTATATTTTCGAATAATGGGAGAATTGTAGATTGGAAATATAATAATGGTTCACCCCCAAACCAATCTAATTTAAAGTTTTTCAATTTACCTTTTTTCTCGACAAGAATATTCTCAACATATTTTATAACATTCTTAATGGTATCCTCTGTCATTTTAGATTTTTTTATATGAGTTTCGTAGCAATACCAACACTTGAAATTACAATTCATTGTTGGATTGATGATTAGCTCAAAGTTTTCTTCATTAAAGTCTGTTTCATAGCTGATATTTTTTATTAATTCTAATTCATCTTTATTATCCTCAATAATAAAGCCATTTGATAAAAGATCATTATAAAAAGTTTCATGATAGTTAGGTAAATCTTGGATTCTATTCTCAGATATAGAGGATTTATATAAATCATAGAGGATTTGTTCAAGAATTATGAAGTTGTCAGATATACTATTATATCCTATAATTTTATCTCCGTAAGGAAAAAAGATATTATAAAAACTTACTTTCATATATAGTTTTTTTTTTTTAGAAAAATAAAAATAGGGCTTGGACTAAGCCCTATTTAAAGTACATTTAAGGTTCTACAGTTTCTATATCCTTACCCTTATCCTTACCTTTTCTTCCACAGAAAAGAATATTGATTTCTACACAACCTGTATTTGTTCCTGCTAGGGCTAGGTCACCAGAAGATAATGTAGTAATACCTCCTTTTAACTTTCCTTGTTGTGTTTCATTTAATGTTTCCATTTTGGAAACAAGCACTTCGAATTTTGATTTTGTGTTGTTCATCTTAATTAAATTTAAATTATTAAATTATTAATTTTTGCTTTAATGAAAGCGATATTTAGACATTCATTTTCAGTATTGCGCACTACTTATAACAAATATTTAAATCATACTTTTAAAATCTTGATGATTCTGCTGTTTCATTTTCTAATTTTTTGTCTACTTCTGTGGTTTTTCCACGAGAGAAATTATAACTAATCCCCCAAAAAATCATATTTTTATTATTAAAAATTTCAGTATCTACTATATAGTTTACTAAACTTTCATTTTGACTTTTGGTTTTGTATCTAGATGGCATACCCATCCAAAAGACACCTCCTTTAAAAACCCATTTTCCATGAGAATATCCCATTACCAAATGGTTTTTATTTTCCTCTGTAGATAGGAAAGCACCATCTATCGAATAAGTTGGAATATTGAACTGGTACTGGAAAAACATTTTTTTATACTGAGATGTAATATTAAAATGATTTCTTACATAAGTATTTTTTAATTTTGTTCCATTTTCCAACTTTATTACTTCCGAAGTAGGTTTTAAATGAACTCCTATCTTTAGGATTTCATTCCCAAATGGTTTAATACTTCCACTGAATTCCCAACGATAATTTTGATAAAAATCCGCATTTTGATAGGTTAAAATATACCTTCCAAGATTGTTGTCTAATACATAATATTGATTTACTATTCTATCTGTATAGGTTGTTCCAATAGTAGTATTAAAATCAAAATATTTTGAATTATAAGAGTAAACTAAATTGTTAACCCAAGATTTTTCAGACTTTAATAATGGATTTCCTTTTTTAATAATATTAGGTGCTACATTTACAATATTTGGACTAAGCTGGGAAC
>CAUQMH010000059.1:0-9478 GCA_963519075.1 uncultured Flavobacteriaceae bacterium | reverse complement strand
CAATAATATAGTTGAACATCTAAAAAATGAAAGGATATTTGATAATGATATATCCGAAATAGAGGATTTTAAAAATAGAAAAAACATAGTAGGGCTTACTAATGAGCAAGTCCAAGAAAAAATCCAAAATCTGAAAGGAGAAATTAATGGAGAACAAACAGCTGATAATTCCGAAACTATTAGACAGATAAGAGCGGATATTGAAAACTATGAAACTCAATTAAGCAATCGTGAAAAGGGAATACCTGAAACTATTTTGAAAGCTAAATTTGAGGATATACCTCCATATAAAATTGGCGAAAAAATAACAGATTTCATTGATAGAAAAGTAGAAGATTGGGGGTTGAAAAATGATTTTGAAAAACTAAAGTCTTTACAAATTGATAATATTTTTGAGAAGAATATAAATCTTGATGAGTTTAAAGAGAATCTGGTAAATAGAATAAAAAGCCAAAATCCTGAAGTTAAGGAAACACCACAAGAAAAAATTTATAACCAAATAGTGGAGGCATCAAAGAATTCTAATGAAGGATACAGCCCTTTGGAAACCTACCAAAATTTGAAAAACACAGCTGAAAAGATGGGGTTGTCAGTAGCTCTAAAAGATGAAGCACATCCCAAATTAGATGATAACGAAAAAGCAAATGTATATTTAGCTTATTATAAAAATCAAGAGAAACTGCCTATAGAAACAGGTATAACCCTTGGAAATGGAAAAGCAAAAACATTTTTAGAGAGAATAAATCCACAAACTAATGAAATGACTTTTGAAGCAGATGCAAGTAAAAGTTATACTGCGGAAAAACAATGGCAGGCAGATGCTCTAAAATCAGCTGTTCAAAAACACTATCAAAATATTGCTTTTGACCTAACAGAAAAAATGCTGGAAGATATGGATAGACATACTTATGAGAGGTATAAAAAAGATTCTGTAAGTGTGATTCAGGAATATATAGATAGTGGATTTTTTGATAAAGAAAAGCAAAATATAAAAATGGAAACTCAACAAGAGAATGTACAGAATTTTATAGGAAAAATGGTTTTTTCTGACCATGGAAAAACTCAAACTGAACTTGATAAAGAAAGACTTCAAGAATATAAAAATTTGACACCAGAGGAAAAGAACATGGTGAAAGAGATGGGGGTTCGAGAGGCGATAAATCTTATAGAGGAAGTAGGAGAAAAAACAATTTCTCAAGAGGGGATAAAAAAGACACAAGAACACTTTGAAAGAATTATCAATGAAGCTGAAAGAGAACAGACAACGAAACAGAGTTCTTCGCAGAATGAAAACATCGAAATAGAGCAGAAATTATCACTAAAAGATAAATATATCACACCTCTTACCAAAGAATATAAAGACTTTGTAAAAGGGATGGAAAATTCCTCTCCAGAAGCTTTTTACATGGATGGAGAAAGAAGTTTTACTGAAAAAGAAAAGAAGTTTATGCAAATCTATGATGAGAAACAAGGGATAAAAAGCCCTCAAATCTTTTTGAGTGAAGCTGAAAAAGAACAGACAACAAAACAAAGTCCTTCGCAGAATGAGAATATATACAATAATAAACAAAAACAGGAAGAAAAAATAAAATCTCCAATAGAATCTGTTCAATTAGATTATCTCAAAAACCAGTTAAAATATCTTGGTTTTGGGGAAAGTAATAAACTACATCAAGATTTAGAAAAAGGAATAAATTCCAATGAAAAAACCTTTAAGATTCAGACTCAATCAGATAGAGCAATGCAGGGAAATGAAGTGAAATTTACTTTAAATTTTAATAAATCTGAAAAAGGCGGAGTATTTTTAAATTCATTTAATGCAACTTTAAAAAATGAAATTGGAGAGGAACGAACTCACAATTTTGGCGTAAATCATTTTACAGCAAAAGAGGCAGTTAATCTGCTTGAAGGACGCTCTGTAAAGACTGAGTTCAAGGAAAATGAACCAGTTTTTGTAAAGCTCAATTTTGCAGAAGAAAAAAATGAATATGGTAATTTTAAATTCCAAACATATAATCAACAGGCTTACGGAGTAGATACAGCTAAAATTGTAGAAAAATCAGGGCTTATTTTTGATAAACCTGAACACAAAGATAACACAGTTAAGTCCCTTGAAAAAGGAAATATTGTAAAAGTGAAATTTAACTTGGACAATAAAATCACAGAAGGAAATGCCGTGCTGAACCCTCAATATAAAACCCTTAATCTTTACGATAAAGAAATGAACAGGCTCAACACCAATAAACCTATTCAAGGATTAGATACTCAGCAACAAGAAAAGAATAATATAAGACAACAAAACATTTCAAGAAGTTTATAATCCCAAAGGCTACCAAAAAAGTAGCCTTTTATTAAATAACATCAATATGAAAAAGCCAATCATTTTAACTTTTTTATCACTCACTTTGCTAAATTCTTGTAATAAAGAAATCAAATCTCAAAAAGGAGCAATAGATGTAATTTCTAATATCTATGTAGATGCTTCTAAAGATTTGGATAATACTCAAAGTTTTCTTATTTCAAGACTTAATTATTCTAATGATACGATTATCGAATTAGTTCCAGACCCTAACAATTCTGTTATTACCAAAGAGATAAATTTTATAAAAGATACCGTATTTTATTCATTAGGAGAACCAGCTCAAACAAAAACAATTTCGGAAGTGGTAACTGCCCAAAAGCCACGCTCGGTGTATTCTATGAAAGATATAGGAGCTGTTTTTACCAAAGACAAAATTCCTAATTATGAACATCGAAGAACACTCAAAGACACTATATTATTTAAGAAAAAATACAAACGATTTGAAATCAATTCGCCTAAGAATTTCAGCCGATATTATATCTATGAAACAGATACTATTTTGCCTTATTCTCTTTATCGCCACGCAGAGATAGATTATAAAGGCAGAATAGAGCGTATAGACACTTACAACAAGGAACAAGATATTTTTGTTACACTTCAATTACTGCCAAGAAAAAACTGGGATGAAGAAGCAAAAGATATTTTAAAATTCAATGATTTTATTAACAAAAAATCTAAAAAATAAACCCAATGAACCAGCGAAAATCTTACTCGGCAGATGAAATTAATAAAATCACTGAAAGTGTCAGTGTTTTAGATTATTTCCAATATTTAGAAAAGCAGGGAAAACTCCAGTTTGACAGAAAGTCTGGACATGATTACTATTTTCGAACTGATGAGAATAAATTTTCAGTGAATGAAAATGGGTATTATGATTTCAAAACAGGGCAAGGTGGAAAAATCATAAAAGCTGTGATGAATTTTGAAAATAAATCTTGGCGTGAAACGATGGATTTCTTAAAAGATTTTTCTAATGTATATATATCAGAAGATTTTGCAGAACAGAAAAGATTAAAAGATACCCAAGCTAATGAAAAAAGTAATATTTCTGTTACCAAAATAACCCCACCAAACAATGATAAGCTTATTGAATATTTTAATAATAGAGGTATTGATAAGGATATTTTGGAGAAATACACAAAACAGATTCATTATAAGGTAGAAGATAAAAGCTACTTTGGTCTTGGAATAGAGAATCAATCAAACGGCTACGAAATCCGTAACCCATTGATGAAATCTAAACTGGGTAAAAATGATATTGCCATTGTCAATAGAGAGAATGGGAAAAATGTTGTGGTTTTTGAGGGAATGACCGATATGCTTTCTTTTCTGCAACTACAGAAGCTTAACAATAGAGAGAATAAATCTACACTGGCAGTTCTAAATTCAGTGGTTAATGTAGATAAATTCATAGAAGAATTTAAGGACTACAAAGGGAAAATCATTTTACTTTTAGATGGAGATAAAGCAGGGACAGATGCCTCTACAACAATATTAAGCTCAATGCCAAATCATAATATAGAAGATTTGAGATGGAAATATAGTATTGGGATTACAGGAACAGGAATCAAAGACTTAAATGATTATTTACAAAATAGAGAGGAAATACAATCAAAAAAGCGTAATTTAGTAGAAAATAAATTTATAAAAAATGAAACAAATCAAGAACAATCCACAGGAATATCCGATTCTGAGTCAGTGGAACGAGGAAAAACTGAATCAGACAATAGAATCATTGACAAAACAAGCCAATCCGAGCATAGAAACACCGACAGAGAGCCAGAAACTTTGGACAGCTACAATGTTGGAAATGGATTTAGCTCATCAGAATCAGAGCATTTGGGAAGAGGAAGACAACAGCCAAATGACAGCCACCGAGATACACAACCGCAGAGTGATAGAATTGAAGAAATTATACAACGAGGGGAATATAGCGGAATTGGACAAAATCTGGACAAGCAAAACAGAGGAGGACAGCCCAGCAATCAAGAGAATGGCGTGGGAGATGTCAATGGACTTGGAAGACCTGCCATATTAGACCTTGTTCAAAATTTAAAAGGTCAAAAAATATCCAATGAACAAATTACTGAATTAGTAAATAATCTTACCGAAGTAGCCGAAGATAAAACTATTTCTCTAAAACAAGATATTGAAATTACAGAGGACATCAAAGACCTCGTTTCTGCTTATAAAAGTGGCGGTATTGCCAAAGCAGGGCGAGGTATTTTAGATGAATATTATACCGATGAAAAATTGGTAAATGCTGTTAGAAACCTTATTAAAGATAATTTTGATGGACAAAAAGAAATCAGTGTCTTAGAACCAAGTGTCGGCACAGGAAATTTCCTTTCAGCAGTTAAAGATTTAGATGTAAAAACAAACATCAATTCTTTTGAAATCAATGAAACTACTGCAAAAATCACAAAAATTCTTAATCCAAATATTGAGGTAAACCTCCGTTCATTTGAAACCGAATTTATAACAGAAAACGGACAAAAAAAAGATTTTTCTCCTAACTATGATTTAGTTATCGGAAACCCTCCTTATGGTCAGCATCGTGGACTTTACAAAGGTCTGGGCGAAGAACCTAAAATTGCTCGTTATGAAGATTATTTTATCAAACGCTCTCTTGATGTTCTTAAAGAAGGCGGAACTCTTGCTATGGTTGTGCCAAGTTCATGGCTTAACCGACAAAATGAGCTTCAAAATGCAGAATTAAAAGAAGCTTACCGTTTGCCCAATCGAGTTTTCAAAGCTACTGATATAGGAACGGATATTATCATTTTAACGAAAAATTCTAATGCAGAAAAAAGAGATATTTCCAATTATTTTATTGAAAATCCAGCTAAAATTTTAGGCGATTTAGACCAAAAAACTAACCGTTTCGGCAAAATAGAAGACTATGTGAAAGGTAATTTAGATGATGCTTTACACCTGCTTCAACGCCATGCAGACCAGCGAGAAAAAACACCTCAAAAAACTGAAGAAACCCAATTAAGCTTATGGGATACAGAACCTATTGTAGAGAAAATTGTAGAGGAAAAAGCTGAAAAAGAACAGGCAACAAAACAGGAAGAAAATCAGACTAAAGAATTACAGCAAAATATTGAGCAGACCTTAATTAAATTGCATAATATCAAATTCAAAAGTCCTGTCATTGTTAATGAAATTGAAAAATACAATGAAATTTATCGTGAAACAGAAAATGCACCACAAAACTTTGATAATGAGAGAATAAAAGACATTTCTGACAAGTTAGAGCGATTGAATAAAAATATAAAATCAGAGGAACAAGAATATAAAATTCAATCCATACCAGAGATTAAGAAAGGAGTATTAAAATACCAATTTAACAAACAAGATGAAATAGTAGATACTGGTCTGCAAAACAGCCCAAATCTTACTAAAAACGAATTAGATGCATTTCAGAATACCAAATATGATGGAGAAATCCAAATCCACGAAAGCCGACTTGAAAAATATGCTAATCTTTATAAAGGCTCAAAAATTCATGATTTCTACTATGCAGAAGGTGATATTTATGAAAAATTAGAGCAGTTAGAAAACGAAAAACTTGAACTCTCTCAATCTCAATATGAGAAGCAGAAAGCTCTTTTAGAAAAAGTTTTACCTTCTAAAAAATCATTAGAAGAAATTATCATTTCGCCAAATCATGAATTTGTACATAATTTTTTGTTAGGTAAAGAAGAGAGAGAGGTCACACAGCAAACAGGCTGGAACTATGGAACAATAAACCCAAGACCTATTTATACCACTGAAAAACAGATGGTAGATATTACTTTGGCAATGAAATTCAAAGAATTTATCCGAAACCTTCCTGATGAAGCCTTTGGTAATTCTTCATCATGGGAAGTGCGTGGGTTCGTAGATAATGAACAGGTTACAGGAAGTGATAAAGATCGAAATGCTCTTATCCGTGAGAGGCGTAAGGAAACAGCTAATGACCTATTTAGTAAATTCTTAAAAGAGGAACTATCTGATGCTGAAAAAGAAAAATTTGTCAATGAATTTAACCGAAAATACAACAATATCCATATTCCTGATTACAAGGAATTTCCTTTGTTTTCACAAATTCATAAGAATTTCAAAGGCAAACCACTGGAACTTACCGAAGTTCAAAAAGCAGGTATAGGAAGGCTCACAACTAAGGGGGTGGGGCTTTTGGCTCACGAAGTAGGTTTTGGGAAAACACTCTCTGGAGTACTTTCTATGCATGAGGCAATGGAGAGAGACAACGCCAGACGACCTCTTATTGTCGTGCCAAATGACAGTATTTTAAAACAATGGGTGGAAACTATTTTTGAAACTATACCTAATGCTAAAGTTAATGTTTTAGGGAATTTGGGGAAAGATTACGATTTATCCAAATTTAATAATAGAGATGGAGAAATTACACTTGTAACCTATGAAGGGTTTAATAATATCGGATTTTCCAAAGAAACTACCGAAAGATTAGCCCGAAATTTTTCATATATTTCTCAAAATGAGACCAAAGCTCTAAAATTTTCAGAGCGAGATATTCAAAAAGAACTTCAAAAACAAGAGGAAATTCAAGGAAAAATGAAAAGAGGGAAAATCTATGATTGGGAAGATTTTGGATTTGACCATCTTACTTTTGATGAAGTTCATAATGCAAATCATATTGTAGGGAAAGTAAAGATAGAGGACAGGAGATTTGCTTCTGATTTTAGAAATCAAAACCAAGCCACTTCGCTTTTAGGCATCAATACTTGGATGGCTTCACAATACATTCAAGAGCAGAATTATGGGCGAAATGTTACCCTTCTTTCTGCAACTCCTTTCACTAATAAACCATTAGAATATTATTCTGTACTGTCGCTCATTGCCAATGAAAGATTAGAAAAAGCAGGGTATTTTAATGTTAATAATTTCTTTGAAACCTTTATGGAAGCTGATAATGATATGGAAATTGATGCAAAAGGCGATATAAAATACAAAACCAATGTAAGAAGATTTAAGAATAATGCTTTGTTTCAGCAACTTTTGAGCGAGTTTATTGACATTAAAGGAGAAGAAGATAATCCAGAACTCAAACGCCCCAATCGTATCAACAAAGAGTATAAAATTGAACAAAATCAATTAACCGAAGATATGTATTTTAGGCTTAATCTACTTTTAGATGAAAAGAAAGAAGGGGCTATTTTAACACATATTCTTAATGCTCGTAAAATCGCTATTTCTCCCTATTTGTATGATGAATATGATGGCGAAAAGCCAACAACGAAAGAATTTATTGAAAATTCGCCAAAATTAAAAACCACTATGGAACTGATTGCTCAAAATAAAAAAGACCAACCAGATGCAGGGCAGATTATCTATTCTGAATTAGGGGTTTCAGAGTTTCCAAAACTTAAAGAGTATTTGGTTTCAGAAGTGGGATATAAAGATAATGAAGTAGCGATGATTACAGGGGCTGTTAGTAAAAACCAACGACTAAATATTCAAGAAAAATTCAACAAAGGGGATATTAAAGTTATTATCGGTTCAGAGGCTATCCAAGAAGGAATGAATTTACAGGAAAAAACTTCTGATATGTATTTATTATCTCTTCCGTATAACTTTACTTCACTTCGCCAAATTGAGGGTAGAGCTTGGAGGCAGGGAAACCAGTGGGAAAATGTAAGAATTAATTTCATGCTGACCAATGATAGTGTAGATGTTTTTATGCTTCAAAAACTCCAAGCTAAACAGTCTCGTTATATGGAGGCTATGAAAAAAGGAGCAAATGTAATAGATGTGTCTGATGTAGATACTCAAGAACTGAAAACAGCTCTTATTACCGACCCAACTACAAGGGCAGAAATTGAAATTTCTATCCTTAAAAAACGCTACGAAAACGAGAAAACTCGCCATGAAGCTGATTTGGGGTTTGTATCAAGGAAGTTTGAAGATTATGTAAAAAGTAAAGAATATCAGCAGGTAAAAAATTTGAAATTAGATTTGGAAAAATACACTCAATGGCAAAATTCAGGTAATGGAAATTGGGAAAACCAAATAAAATGGACAAAAGAAAAATTGGAGATTTCTGAACCTGCTTTAGCTCAATTAGAAAATAAGCTTAAAGAAAAAGGAATAAATATAAATGATTTCCAAATAAGGAAAGAGCAGACAAATATGAAAATAGCTGAAATAAGCGACAAAATTGAAAACGAACTGCCTCTATTAAGAGAAAAAATGATTAATCAATATAGAGCTGAAAAAAAAGAGAAACTCAAAAATTACAATCCGATTGATTTTGTAAAAGAAAGAGAAGAAGAAAACAGGGAGTTTTTCAAGTTAAGCCCCAAAGAAGAAAAAGTTGCTGAAAAAGAAGAAATCATGCAAGAGCCTACTAAATCAAGAATGCGGAGATAAATTTAATAATAAGAAGGAGTAGAAAATTCCTTCTTTTTTTTGTATCTTTGCAGAAAGAAAAATCACACAAATATTATGGAATATCCAATTAGTTTAGACACTGCTTTACAGATTATTGGCTCACTGAAAGTAAGAGCTATCAAAGAAAAATCAGCAACTAATAATATTAATAAAATAGAAAGTTTAGATGTTAAAATCAGAACTTATCTTGAGGAGGAAAGAATGCTCTATGGAGCTGATGAATACAAAAAACTTTCAGTTATGGATAAAGTTGTAAATTATTATAGCCCTTTAATCAAGCAACTCAATGGATTTACATAAAGTCAATGAAATATATCAGCAAGAAAAAAAAGATTTACTTGCTGATTTAGTTTCACAAGAAAAACCTTTGGCTTTTATTTTAGGGGGACAGCCAGCATCTGGAAAAAGTAAATTAGCCAAAGAGTTTATGGGTAAATTTTCTAATGATAATATTCTTTTTGTGAATGGCGATATTTACCGAGAATTCCACCCTGACCGCCAAAAACTTATCAATAATCCTCTTTCGTATTCCAAAGAAACACAGGTTTTTTCTAATGTTTTTACTGAAAATCTTATTCGTGAAGCCATAGAAAATAAATATAACATCATGGTAGAAGGCACGATGCGAAACCCACAAGTGCCGTATAATACAGCTAAAATCTTCACAGAAAACGGCTATGAAGTGGAGATTTTAGCAAT
>CAUQMH010000058.1:0-9519 GCA_963519075.1 uncultured Flavobacteriaceae bacterium | reverse complement strand
TCGGGCTTAGATGTTTGATTCTATTTTGTTTAGAAAAGTATTGAAAATCAATACACTTTCGCTGAATTTATCAAAAATTTTATTTGAAATATGCGGAAGTTCGTTTTCTAAAAAATAAATTCTATCTGATTGATTATCAAAGAATAATAAAACATTAGTGTTTTTGCCTTCGGAGAGCATTTCTGATTCTACTTCGGAAATGATGTATTTCCTGCTGAAGTTTTTGATAATCGTTAAAAGTTCTTCTTCCAAAAAGGAATTCCAATCATTTATCTTGTGTTCTTCTGTGTGAAAAGTGATGCTGAGTATTGCCATTTTTGTGAAATTTTTAACTTAATTTTTTTTGTAAAAGTAATCAAATTTTCATAAATTGCCATGTTATTTATTTCTCATCGCAGAAAAGAAAAAATAGATGTAAATAGTGGTGCATAAAGCACTGATTCATATAACTTTAATAAAAATAAATGAACGCAGGAGAAAAGTTAATTCCTATCAACATTGTTGATGAAATGAAGTCCTCTTACATAGACTATTCGATGTCGGTGATTGTTTCCCGTGCATTGCCTGATGTAAGAGATGGTCTGAAACCCGTTCACAGAAGGGTTCTGTATGGTATGTATGATTTGGGAGTTTTTTCCAATAAAAAACATTTGAAATCAGCCAGAATCGTAGGGGATGTTTTGGGTAAATACCACCCTCACGGAGATAGTTCTGTATATGATGCTATGGTGCGTATGGCGCAGCCGTGGAGCTTGAGATACCCTATGGTAGATGGACAGGGGAACTTCGGTTCTATGGATGGCGACCCTCCAGCAGCGATGCGTTATACGGAAGCAAGGCTGAAAAAAATTTCAGATGAAATTCTTTCTGATTTAGATAAAGAAACGGTTGATTTTCAGAATAACTTTGATGATACAACCAAAGAGCCTACGGTTCTTCCTACAAGAATTCCTACACTTTTGGTAAACGGAAGTTCGGGTATCGCGGTAGGGATGGCTACCAATATGGCTCCGCATAACCTTAGTGAGAGTATAGATGCTATCTGTGCGTATATTGATAACAGGGATATTACCATAGATGAGCTGATGAAACATATCATCGCTCCAGACTTCCCTACAGGAGGGATTATCTATGGTTATGACGGCGTAAGAGATGCTTTCCATACAGGGCGAGGGCGAGTGGTGCTGAGAGGAAAAGTGAAATTTGAGGAAATAGGAAACCGAAACGCTATTGTAGTAACAGAGGTGCCTTATCAAGTGAATAAGGCGGATATGATAGAGCGAACGGCAGAACTTGTAAAAGAGGATAAAATACCAGGGATTTATGAAATCCGTGATGAATCTGACAGAGAGGGGCTTCGTGTGGTTTATGAATTGAAAAACGATGCGATTCCGAATGTGGTGCTTAACCTATTATATAAGTATACAGCTCTGCAGACTTCATTTAGTATCAATAATATTGCGCTGGTTGGTGGAAGACCGCAACAGCTTAATTTAAAGGATATTATCTACAATTTCGTAGAGCATAGACATGATGTAGTAACGAGAAGAACAGAATACGAGCTGAAAAAAGCAAAAGAAAGAGCTCATATTTTGGAGGGGTATATGAAGGTGATTGCTACTCAGGATACGCTGGATAAGGCAATAGCGATTATTAGACACAGTGCTAATCCACAGGCAGCGAAAGAAGGTTTGATAGCAGAATTTGAACTTTCTGAAATTCAAGCTCAAGCTATTCTTGATTTAAGACTTGCTCGTCTTACAGGAATGGAATTGGATAAAATTCGTGATGAATATGAGGAAATCATGAAGATTATCGCTGATTTAGAAGATATCTTATCTAACGAGGGCAGAAGATTTGAGATTATAAAGAATGAGCTTCTTGAAATAAAAGAGAAATACGGAGACGAAAGAAAATCAGAAATAGACTATTCTGGTGGTGAAATGTCCATAGAAGACATTATTCCAAACGAGCAGGTGGTGCTTACGATTTCTCATGCAGGATACATTAAGAGGACTCTGCTTTCTGAATACAAAGTGCAGTCTAGGGGAGGTGTAGGTAATAAAGCTGCAACAACCCGTGATGAAGACTTCTTGGAATACATCGTATCTGCTACCAACCACCAGTATATGATGTTCTTCACAGAGAAAGGAAAATGCTACTGGCTGCGCGTATTCGAAATTCCAGAAGGCTCTAAAACAGCCAAAGGAAGAGCGGTGCAGAACCTTATCAACATTGAGCCAGATGATAAAATTAAGGCGTACATCAGAACCAATGACCTGAAAGATGTAGACTATGTGAACAGCATGTATGTGGTGATGGTTACCAAAAATGGTGTTATCAAGAAAACTTCATTAGAGGCGTATTCTAGACCGAGAGTAAATGGGGTAAATGCTATAGAAATTCGTGAAGATGACCAGCTTTTAGAAGCAAGACTGACTACAGGTGAGTCTGAAATTATGATTGCTACTAAAAATGGTAAATGTATCCGTTTCCCAGAGGAAAAAGTAAGAGCTGTGGGAAGAACTTCTATCGGGGTGAGAGGTATCACATTAGAGGACAATGACGAAGTAATCGGTATGATTATCGCTAATGATTTGGAGAAAGAATCCGTTTTAGTTGTTTCTGAAAAAGGCTACGGAAAGAGAACCGCAGTGGAGGATTACAGAGTTACCAACAGAGGTGGAAAAGGAGTTATCACCCTGAATATCACTGAAAAAACAGGAAAACTCATCGCGATACAAAATGTAACGGATGAAGATGGTCTGATGATTATCAATAAATCTGGTGTGGCTATCCGTATGGCGGTTGAGGAACTCCGTGTGATGGGAAGAAATACCCAAGGAGTGAAACTTATCAACCTAAAAGGAAGTGATGAAATCGCGGCGGTGGCAAAAGTAGAAATGGATAAAGATGTGGAAGATGCCGAAGAGCAAACTGAAGAAGGTGAAAACACGGATAACACAGAAAATGTTTCAGAATAAAATTAAATAAAAAATTATCATTAACATGAAAAAAATAGTTTTAAGTTTAGCATTAGTGAGTGCATCATTCGCTTTTGCACAGAAAAAAGAAATCCAAAACGCTTCTAAAGCAATAGAAAAAAACGATATAGCAGCAGCTAAAGTAGAGATATCAAAAGCAGAAGGTCTATTGAACGACCAGCTGTATCTGCTCGAGCCATCAGTTTTAGAGGAATACTATTACGCGAAAGGGGTTTTATTGATAAAAGAAGGAAAAACGAGAGAAGGAGCAGCTCTTTTAGGGAAAATCAGTGATTTAAAAACGATTTATACAGGTAAAAACAGCGATAAAAAGAAAGTATTTTTTGCAGGAAAAGAAGCTGCTGAAAAAAGTGGAATACAAGGATTAAAAGTTGAAAATTACACTCCAAAAACTACTGAAAAAGTAAATAGTTTTGTAAATCCGCTTTTGAAATCTGCAAGTGATGAAGCTTACAAAGCTTATCAAGCTAAAAACTACAACAAAGCAGCAGAAAAATACGAAGAAGTATACAACCTGCTGAAAGCCGTAGGAAACGAGGATAAAACTTATCTTTATTACGCAGGGATAAACTATCAAGCGGCTGGAAAGAATAATGAAGCGATAGAGATTTATAACAGTTTGATTAACAGCGGATATACAGGAGTTACTACTCAGTATTTGGCGACTGATGTGAAAACTGGGCAGGTTCAGTCTTTTGATAAAAACTCTTTTGAATTGATTAAAAAATCTGGTTCAAATGAATACAAAGACTTAAAAACTCAATCAACTCCGAGCGTAGAACTAGAGCTATATGAATCAAACATAAGACTTTTGGTGGATGCTGCAAGATATGATGAAGCTTTGGTTTTGATAGAAAAAGGACTTAAAAAATTCCCTAATAATCAGAGATTGTCAGAATTACAAGGAGTTGCTTATTACAGATCTGGAAAAACTGCAGAATTTATCCAAAACCTTAAAAATCAAGTTGCTAAAAACCCTAATGACAAGGAATCTTGGTATAATTTAGGTTTCTTACAAAGTCAAGATAATGCTACTTTGGCGGATGCAGAAAAATCATTCAAAAAAGCATTAGAGATTGATGGGAACTATGTTTTGGCGCTGCAAGGTTTGGCTTATGCAGTTCATTTAAAGGATGATGAAAAGACATTGGAGCAAATCCGAGCTTTCCAAAAAGCAAAGAAAATCAATGAAATGAATAAATTGATGGAAAAGAGAAGAGAAACCTTCAAAAAAGCTCTTCCTTACCTTGAAAAATGGCATTCCATTGAGCCTAAAAATGTAGAAGTAGTAAGTACTCTGAAAGGAATCTACATGAATTTAGACAATATGGATAAGTATAACCAGTTCAAGAAGTTAGAAGATTCTTTGAAAAAATAATTTATATAAAATAAGCTCTATTTTTGTAGGGCTTATTTTTTTAAAAAAAATAAAAACATATGAAAAAGATTATTTTATTCCATCTGCTTTGTCTATTATCTTCATGCAATGGACAGAACAAAAAAACAGAAGTAAAAAACGAGCAGATAAAAGCCGAAAAAAAGTTTGATATCAAACGATTTAATGAAAATAAGAAAAACGGAAAATATATTTATACTGACAGCTTGGGAAATCAGGTGACGGAAATTACTACCAAAAGAGGTTATGGGCGTTATGTGTCTTTAAAAAATGAATTCAATGTAAAATTTCTTTATCATTTCTATTCTACAGGAATTCTAAAAGAAGAAGGTAAAGTTTTTGATGGAGGAGGTTTTCGTATAGGGACATGGAATTTTTATGATGAAAAGGGTGTCCTAACAAAGAACATAGATTATGACAAGCCTTTTGAAAAATATCCATTAGAGAAGGTTTTGGCGTATATGAAAAGCCGCAAAGCAGAATTATTAGGCATGTATACAAGGATATACAGAAAAATTGATGAAAAAGGAGTTCCTATGTGGTATATCAGCTGGGATGCTCATCAGAGAACCAAAGAAGACTGTATCACTATGGTTAATATAGAAATAGATGCTCAAAAAGGCGAAATTGTCAAAGAATACCATTCCTTCTTTTGGGAATACAATAATCCTTACGATAAGGTTCCTGCTCCTGTAATTATCTTTGATAAAACCAAAAAATAAGTAATTTTTAACGCTAAAAAAGAATTAAATAATTTTGATTTTTCAAAATAAATATTAACTTTGCAATTCAAAGTTCTTTTTATGGATACTAAAAATTATCAAGAAGATTTATCTCACATTCGCTCTATTATGGAGAAAAGTTCCCGCTTCATCTCTCTGAGTGGGCTGTCTGGGATTTTCATAGGGGTTTTTGCTATTTTGGGAGCGGTGTATGTGTTTTTCGCTTTTGAAAGGGAAGGGATTAGTTATTTTGACAGATATCCTAAATTTTATGATTTTAATTTTATATCCGAACTGATTTTAGTTGCCCTCGTAGTCCTTGTTTTCTCTTTGGCTTCGGCAGTTTTCTTCACAGTAAGAAAGAGTAAAAGAAAAGAACTTCCTATCTGGACTACATCTACTAAACTTCTGATAATCAATTTCTCCATTCCGTTGGTTACTGGGGGAATTTTTTGTCTGGGGCTTCTTTTTCATCATTATTATGCATTTTTGGCTCCTTCTACATTGATTTTTTATGGATTGTCACTTATCAACGCTTCTAAATACACTTATTCTGATATCAGATATTTAGGTATTTGTGAGGTTATTTTAGGCTTGCTCTCATCATTTTTGTTGGGGTATGGATTGGTATTCTGGGCGTTAGGATTTGGGGTGCTGCATATTATTTATGGGCTTATTTTGTATAAAAAATATCAATAATTTTAGTGAAAATGTTTAATATCAATCAACTCAATAAAGAATTTGAAAGTCGCGTAAGGCTGGGCATTATGTCTGTCCTTATCGTGAATGACTGGGTTGATTTCAGTGAAATGAAAAACCTCCTTAATATCACTGATGGCAACTTGGCGAGCCACAGCACAGCCCTTGAAAAATCAGGATATATCGAGGTGAAAAAAGAATTCGTTGGCAAAAAACCGAAAACTTCCTATCGTGTTACGCAGGCAGGGAGAGAGGCTTTTAACCAGCATATCAATACTTTAGAAAAATTATTGAAGAAATAACTATATTTTTTTACTTTTAGACTTTGAAATACAAAGTTCTTTGGATTGTTAATTTTAAATTTTTAAATATAATGAAAACACATCATTTAATTATGCTGACTACAGCAGTAGCTACAGCGCTGTTTTACAGGGAATCTTTCGGCTTAAATGTCGGATTATTAGCTATTTTTCTCAGTGTTATTACTCTGGTAAAAACACATAAAAAAAGGAGAGACAGAGAGTTTTTTATCATTTTTGTGCTATCCATTTTGTCGGCTTTTGCTTTTATGTGGTATGGCGATTTTGTTTCGTTTTTGGCGGTTTCTTTTTCCTTGCTGCTGCTGAGATTTAAGTCAAAATATAGAAGGCTCAAAAGCATTCTGGCAGTTCCGATAATGACAACGAATAATATCGCTTTTCCGTATCGTTTCTTTGATTTTAATACATGGATTATCAGAGATGAAGACTCTAAATTTAATTTGAAATCAATTATTATTTTAGTGATTCCCATCCTGTTTTTCTTATTCTTCTTCTGGATTTACAGCATGGGAAGTTCCATATTTTCAGAGGTTTATCTTTATGAATTGGACATTGACAGCTGGTTTTTCGTAGTGGCTGCTTTGGCATTTTATTTTTCATTTGGTTATTGGAATTTTTCAGGAGCAAAATTTTTCTTGCGCCGAAACCAATTTCTACAAAATGAATTTTCAGAAAGGGTTAAAAATCAGAAATTTAAACCATTTTTGGAGTTTTTAGACCTTGATTCTGAAAGAAAAATAGGTGTGCTGACTTTTGTTCTGCTCAATCTTCTTTTGCTGGTTTTTATTCTGGTTTTTAATTATGAACAGTTTTTCCAAGTTGATACAGACAGGCTGGCAAACCTTTCTGCAGACACGCACAACCGTGTAAATGTGGTTATTTTGTCCATTGTGATGGCAGTTTTACTATTGATGCTTTATTTTAGGTCTTATTTTAATTTTGATGATAAATCATTGTTACTTAAAAAGTTAGCCAAAATATGGATAGTTCTTAACTCGCTACTTGTCCTTTCTGCCTTTATCAAAAACACTGAATACATCTACCACTGGGGGCTTACCTACAAAAGGCTGGGAGTTTATGCATTTCTCATTTTGTCTGTTATCGGTCTGGTATTCACTTACTTAAAGATAGAATATAGAAAAACCAATTTCTATCTTTTTAACCAAATGATTTGGTATTTTTATGGAACACTTTTGCTTTGCAGCTTTGTAAACTGGGGTTATCTAGGGACGATTTATAATATAAAAGTTCAGAAAATAAATGATTTTGATGCTGCTTATGAATTTGATTTTAATGATTCTCTGCTTTTGGAATATTATCCTAATGAAGTTTACACTTATCGTTTTGATTATATTAAAAGTCAAAAAGATGAAAGATTTTTGTCCAAAGTGCTTTATTATCAATTCATTAACCTTCCTGATGAAAAACCAGTCTCAAGCATAGAATTACCCAATGAAAAATAAAACTAAAATCAATAAATTTTCGTAAATTAGCAGTAAAATTATAAGAAATGTCAAAAAAAGTTTTACTCGCAATATTAGACGGCTGGGGATTAGCTGAGAATCCCGAAGTATGTGCAATTACCAAGGCTCACACGCCGTTTGTGGACAGCTGCTATCAGAAATATCCTCACACTCAGTTGCATGCATCGGGCTTGGAGGTGGGGCTTCCCGAAGGACAAATCGGTAATTCCGAAGTAGGACATATGAATTTGGGTGCGGGAAGGGTTGTCTATCAGAACCTTACGAGGCTGAATTTAGCTGTGAAAAATGGAACTTTGGGTAAAGAAAAACCTATCCAAGAGGCATTTTTACACGCACAGAAAAATAATAAAAATGTCCATCTCCTTGGGCTGTTGTCTGATGGTGGTGTTCATTCGCATATCACTCATTTAGAGGCTCTTCTGGATGAAGCCAAAGATTTGGGATTGAAAAATGTTTTCGTTCATGCCTTTACTGATGGGCGTGACTGCGACCCGCACAGAGGGAAAGTTTTTGTAAAAGAGATTCAGGAGTATTTATCCAAAACTACAGGAAAACTGGCGACTGTCACAGGGCGATTTTTCGCGATGGATAGGGATAAACGCTGGGAAAGGGTAAAAAAAGCCTACGATGCCTTGGTCAATGGAGTGGGGGTAAAAACACAAAATGCGCTGGAAGCGGTGGAAAATTCTTACCAAAATAATGTTTTGGATGAATTTATCGAACCGATTATCTTAACTGATGAAAATCAAAATCCTGTGGGAAATATTCAGGAAGGTGATGTGGTTATTTTCTACAATTTCCGTACGGACAGAGGTCGCGAACTTACAGAAGTCCTTTCGCAAAAGGATTTTCCAGAATTTGGAATGAAAAAACTGAATCTCTATTTTGTGACAATGACCAACTACGACAGAGATTTTGAAAATATCAAAATCGTCTATAATGAAGAAATCATCCACGAAACCTTGGGGGAAGTTTTGGAGAGAGAGGGAAAATCCCAGATTAGAATCGCTGAAACCGAAAAATATCCTCATGTGACATTCTTCTTTTCAGGAGGGCGCGAAACCGAGTTTGAAAACGAAAAAAGAATACTCTGCCCAAGTCCTAGGGATGTGAAAACTTATGATTTAAAGCCTGAAATGGCGGCTTTTGATATTCGTAATGCCATCATTCCAGAATTGCAGAAACAGACCACGGATTTTGTTTGTCTAAATTTTGCTAATCCTGATATGGTGGGGCATACAGGCGTTTTTGATGCAGTGGTAAAAGCATGCGAAGTAGTGGATGAATGCATAAGAGATGTCGCCAATACAGCCTATGAAAACGGCTATACGGTGCTTATCCTCGCTGACCATGGTAATTCAGACTATATGATAAACGAGGATGGTTCGCCTAATACCAACCATACCACCAGTTTAGTTCCTCTGATTGTCATGGATAAAGACAAAAAATGGCAGCTCAAAAGAGGAAAATTAGGTGATGTAGCACCTACCATTCTCCACATTATGGGAATAAAAATTCCTGAAAAAATGACAGGAGAGGTATTGGTTTCATAAAATTTCTTACCTTTGCACACTTTTGATTTTTAAAAAATGAGCAATTTAGATAACCTACTGCCTTACGGTTTTGCTTTAATCGTGGCAGTTCCTTTTGTGATATTGCTGAGACAGTTTGTGTTTCAGTTCATTAAGTTGAAAAACAAAGAATTGAGCATTATTTCAGGGAAATCCAATGCGCAGATAAGATTACAGGCGTATGAAAGAATGACTTTGTTTTTGGAGAGAATGAAGCCTTCTAACTTGGTTCAGAAGTTTGACAAGGAATTGGCTGCCGTGGAATTTGTGTTTTTGGTGGAAAAAAATATTATGGAAGAATTCGAGTATAACGCTTCACAAC
>CAUQMH010000057.1:0-9613 GCA_963519075.1 uncultured Flavobacteriaceae bacterium | reverse complement strand
TTTTTACATATTTCAGTAAAAATAAAAACTGCAATTGTAGATTTAACTAAGGCGGCACTGTCCTACAACCTAACTTTGTGAGAAAAAAAGTGATTTTTCAACAATTAAGTAACTGATATACAGTAAATTAAATTTTTTATCGTGAGAAAGAGGGCTGTTTTTTCTCATTTTTTAGTGTATTTATTACACCAATGAGATGTTATTAAGCATTTATTGCTTTGAAAAAAATGCAGTTTTTGAGAATTTTCTCAAAAATTAGAATCTATAATTATACCCAACAGTACAGGTTATTTCATTCATTTTTGGATGAGGAATATTTTGGTTAGTGAGTCTAAACATATTGATAATGTTTAAATCAAAATTATGTTTTTCCCAAGGTGCATAACTTGCTCCTGCTCTAAAATTAAATACACTTGTCCTAATTCCCCCACCACTTGATATGTTATATGAGGCTCCAGAGGAAATTTGCATTTTATCTTTCAGTATTCCTTTATTAAAACTTATGCTTGGTCCAATTATATTGGTGTATTGAGAAGCAGCATAAGTGTTAGTGTAATTGATAGAAGCCGCAATATTCATCTTTCTTTCAGGAAAAGAGATGTTATAGTTAATATTAGCATTATGAAATCTAGAAATTCCACCTCTCCTTACGATTCCATTTTCTTTGTTAACCATATCATTAAGTGAATAATTAATATTTATATTTTGTGCTTTTTCCTTTGTTGCTGAAAGAGCATAATTTATATTTATATTCACATTCTGCGAGATTTGTCTATATTGAATAGAATCTCTTGGTTGTTGTATTTGAAGAGGATTATTGTTAATATTATTAAATTGATTAAGCTGATTATTTGTAAACATCGTAAAATTCGAATAAGAAGCCGTAATCATCAATTTATCAGAAGCCTGAAAATTGGCATTTACTGTTCCAACCCATCTACTTGTTTGTTTGCCTTTTTGATTTTGTAAATTATCCCGCTGTCTTCCAATATTAGTTTGTAAGGAAAGTTTGTCTTTTAAAAGATTAAAGGCGGTATTTAAGGTAATATTTTCGAAATCATTATTAAAATAATATGCACCCAGTGTTTTATATTCAGGGTCTACTCGTTCATATCGGATACCAAGCATTCCTTTTTTCAAAGTAAAATTCGTTCCAAAATTATAAGCAAAATTATTTGTTGTAGTTGCATTAGATTTAATAAAACTTGCTGCAATTCCTTTATGGGAAGTTCCTTTTGGATATCTTAAATCTTCTGTGAGTGCAGAGTTCGCAACTTCAGCAAAAATCTCTAAGTTATTATATACTTTCACGCTTCCCTGTAATGAAAACACCATGTTTTCTTGTGGCAGCACACCCTTACTTTCTGGATTGCTCTTTAACGAACCCACATCATCTTTTGCATAAAAACCTATGAATCCTAGCTTATATTGTTCTTTTTCCCATTCTATTTTTGTACCATATCCCATTCTTCTATAAGAAGGAATCGTAGCAGGATTGTCATCATCTTCAATGGCTTTGTTTAGCCTTCCAGTCATTAGTGAAACTTTTAGAGGAAACTCAGGAGTGAGTTCTACTCCACCCCCTGTAAATAAAAGTCCATTATAGGTATATGGTGAAAAAGACATTCCCGCATCTCCTAAATATACTTTTATCCATTTGTATTTTGGAGCGATACTAAAGCGATTAAATTTAAAGGGAACTTGATAATTTAACTGGCTTCCCTGATTTGTAAAACTGTATGAAATAGGCAGAGACCAGTTGTAAATACCTAAATTAAGATTTCCATTTAGAAAATAAGTAAAAGGATCCCTAGAATCATTAACATTAGAACCATAAAAAACAGTGCTGGCAGAGATACCGCCAGTAATCTTAAAAGGATTTCTTTTTAAAGTTTCTATAGTTCTTTCTCCGATATTTTCTAAATCGATCTCCTCTTGAGCAGAAAAAAACTGCCCCAGCATCAAAAAAAATCCTAAAAGAAATCGCCTAAAATTATTCATATATTTTTGGTTTTCTTATGTTAAGGTTTTTTTTGAACTTTAATATCTGTAAGAATATAAGATCCTTTGCCTTGAGAAACAAATTGTTTGATTTTAATTGCTCCCTTTCTGCCATCCTGAGTCTGGAACAAAATGATTCTCGGTGTGTTTTGTCCTGTAAAAGGAGTTTTGCCTCTATTTGATTCTACAATATTTAAACTATTAAAAGCATTTCCATGCTCAATAGCATCAAAACTGCTTGAGTTAAGCTGTACTCCAACCAATTCTTGTGAGTTAATTATTTTAGTAGAAATTGCGTTAGAAATAGGCAAAAATGCAGTATTTTGAACTTCATTAGGAGAAATAATTTGATTATAAGTAAAACGGTCATCCAAGCCAAAAAATGCAAAATCAATTTTTGCCCCATTACTAGCTGTTACTTCATTTTTGGTGAGAACTTTGCCTAGCTGAGAGGAGAAAAAAGAACCTATTGATGAGTGCGCTGTACTAATTCCCAGTTTGATATTTTTGAAATTCAATAAATTCTTATTTGCAAATACTTTAATTTGTTTTTGAATTATTTTTGTTCCTTTATCATTAGTTGCTTTTAAAGATATGGTATAGTCTCCAGCTACAGGAAGCACAAAACTGGGGTTGGTTTCAGTACTTTGTAAAGAAGCAGCACCAGAAACATTCCATACATAGGAAACAGCATCTATGGATTTGTTTTGAAAATTCACAGTTACAGGAGCTTGATAATCACTATTTACAAAATCTACTGACCAATCAAAATCTACTATCATAGCTGGTTTTACATTCACTTCCTTTTCTATAGAATGAGATTCTCTACCATTAGACACAGTAAGTTTTATTTTATGATTTCCTTCTGTAGTAAAAATAACTGTAGGGTTTTGTTCTGTAGAAGTCGCAGGAGAGCCATTTTCAAATGTCCATACATAAGAAGTTGCTCCTACAGATTTATTATTCATTTTTAATTTTACAGGAGCAATATCGCTTCCTTCTCTCTGCCAGTCAAAATCAACTTTTATGGCTGGATCAACACGGATTTCTATTTCTTTGGAATCAGTATTTCCATCCCTATTAGAGGCTTTTAGTTTAATTTTATAAACTCCGCTCTGAGAATAAGTAATAGGTCTAGGGTTTATCTCTGTGGAGGAAGTTCTGTCTGCTCCTTCAAAAGTCCATTCATAAGTATCTGCTCCTGAAGATTTATTGATGATTTTGACCACCACGGGAGCAGAGTAATCATTATTTACCACTTCAATCTTAAAATCTGCTTTTACAGGAACATCTTCTTCCCGTACACAAGCAGCAAAAATAATTGAAATAATAAACAGTCCTATATTTAAAATTGAAAATCTAAAACTTTTCATATTTGTATATCATTTACTTGAAATTAATTAACAATCATCTTTTTTACTTGAGATTCACCTTTCGTTTCAAGGATGATGAGATAAGTTCCTGCAGTGAGATTAGGCTGATTGAATGGAATCTCGTAATTAACAGATCTATTTCTTAAAACAGGAGCAAAAGGCTCATGAGATACCATATCAATGATTCTTAATTTAATATCCGCTTCTTCATAAAGTTTTACGATTACTTTATATTCTCCGTTATTAGGGTTTGGAACTATGGTAAATTCCTTGATATTTGAGGTTCTTGCAGGGTCTATATCTACACCTGAGAGATTTTCTTCTACCACTACATTTTTATAGAAGATTTTTTCACATGCTCCCTGATGACCTTTTAACCCGAAGTTATATGAACCTGTAGAATGGAATTTTACTTCCAAATAATCATCATTTTGCTCTATTACTTGTACTTGGCTAGTTCTAGGAACGATCCATTCCACTCTTTGTGGTCTAGGGTTAGAGGTATTTACAAGTTTTACAGTTCTTTCTACATAGGCTTGTGTAGAAAGCATCATGTGCGGATGAAGCTCCTCAGTAGAATTTCGTACAGTGATTTGGTCTGTTGCTATACAACCTTTGGCATTTGTAATTATAGCGGTATAAGTTCCTACTTGAGAAATTCTAATTTTAGGATTAGTAGAAATTACTCTTCCACTTGCATCTTTCCATTGATAAGTAGCTGTTCTATCACTTACTGTGATATCATATTCTTTTGAATCACCAGCACACAGAGTAATATCCCCTCCTAAATCTACAGTAAATTCCTCTGGGTTGGTAAGAATATATTCTTTTGTCATATGGCAGCCATTAGCATCTGTGAAAGTTAGCACATATTTACCTGCTTTTAAACCAGAAATAGTTTCTCCTGTCATTCCATTTGACCAAACTAAAGAATAAGGAGCTCTTCCTCCCGATGCTCTTACACTTATTTTACCATTAGCAGCTCCATGGCATACAGGATTTTTAACATCTACATCAGTAATTTCTAGCTGACCAGGCTGTTCAATTTTGATACTTCCTTTTACAGAACAACTTTTGGAGTCAGTTACAGTAACAAAATAATTTCCAGCTCCTAACCCCTCAACTACAGGGGATGTATCTAGTGTATTCCAAAGGTAAGTATACCCTCCAGTTCCTCCTGTTGCAGATACAGTAACTTTACCATCTTCTAGACCATTACATTTTAAGGTTGTAGAAGAAAGATTTATTTTTAACTGAGAAGGGAAGTTTAACTGAAACACCGCTGATGTGGTATTATCATTTCTATCTTTTACAATTATTTTATACCTTCCTGCAGTGAGATTTTCCAAAATATTTCTTGTAGCACCGCTGATATTTGTGAAAACACCTCCAACTTCTTTTTGCCATTGGTATTGATAACCTCCAACTCCACCTTTTACTTGAGCTTTTATGCTGCCATCTTCGGCATTGTCATTGATACCGTTTCCATTTGCATCCAGCTTAAAGGCATCATTGTTATCTTTATGACAAGAAATACCTTGTTCCTGCATAATATCAGCAATAAGTGGGTCTGGCTGGGTAACAATAAATTCTCTTGAAATAATACCACAATTTTGTAAATTAGAAGTTGCTCCTGCATGGTTTTTATCTTTTACAGTGAGATAATATTTCCCTGCTGGAATATTCTTTAAAACTATGGTGAATGGATGAGTTGTTTTATCTGTTGTTATTTGTGAAGAAGGCATCACAGCTCCTGTTGGTGAGTCTTTTCTCCATTCATAATGGTATGAGCCATCTGCAAAAGGAGTTCCTCCTGTTACTCTTACTGAAATATATCCATTACTTAGACCATGTCCTTTGGGCTGGACATTTTCTATGTCAGAAAAAGCAATAGCTTTAGTAGGTTCTGTGATATTAACGGTGATGACTTTATCATTTCCTCTATTATTTTTAGCCATACAATGGTTGGTATCCCTTACCTTCACATTGTAGGTTCCTGCAGGAAGTCCTGTAACTATGGTGTGCTGAGTATGGCTGAAATTAACCCAAGTGGCACCATTATCCAAAGAATACTGATAACTGTTCTGCCCGCCAGTTCCATCTATTCTAAAAGCTCCATCATTTCCTCCAAAGCAGAAAACATTGGTCTGTGAAGTTAGTGAAAACCCTACAGGGTCTGGTTTTTTCACTTCAAATTCTACACTATGCTGACTGCCATCAGTATAAGTGGGTTTACCATTATAAGTCCCTCTTAGATTCAATTTGTATTTCCCTGGGGCTAAACCTTCTATGGAATAACTAGTTCCAGCTCGAAGAGCTGCAGTTACATCATAGTTGTTTACTATGCCTCCTGTATCAGTATTGGTTAGAGTGAATTCTAAAGTTTCCCCTGTTTTTAGTGTACGGTCAAAATTTAGACGGATTTTTCCATCTTCTGAATCAGAACAAGTTACAGGAGATACTGTGTGAGTAGAAATATGGGGAGAGGATTTTAAATACGCAAAAGATATGATATTAGACACTGAATTTGAACAACCAGTATTAACTCTTATGAATATAGTTTTTCCAAAATCATTTTCAGATAAAAAATCAACCCCTTTAATATTGAGTACAGGTGTATTGTTGAACTGACTGGGAAATGGAGTAAAATTATTAATATTATTAACAGAGTATTCCCAATTATAATATTCATTATCTATATTATCTGACAGTGAAATAGTTAAATTATCAACATCAGAAAAATTTGTATTTCCAATAGTAGGAGTATTTAAAGTAATAATAGGCTTAATTAATTCATTGGAGTACCCAGGTTGATTTAATCCCCAAAAACCATAATAAGTAGGAGTACAAATAGGGATATTATGGCCTATTTTTTTATAATCAGTACTTTTACAACCAAATGTACCATCATTTCTATGTGTTGTACCATATAATATTTCTGTAATTTTATTATGTTTTGTAAATTCAAACCTTCCTGAAAAGTTAGTATGCTTTAGACCATGACCATTACTAGGATATGCTAGACTCCCTTGAACTAAGGTTGTATATGAGCCATTTTGTTGTTTTACAGCAATCCATTGTAAGCCTCCTTTAATATCATCCCCACAAGAACTTCCACTAAACCAAACATGTCCACTTACAGAAAACTCATAAATAGAATTTCCTGATGCAACAGTTTGAGCATGTGTTAACAATGAGTAAAAAAATACTAACCCCAGTAAAACTCTCTTCATATATTATATTTTTAAAAATTAATGGTTATTTTTTCAGTTTTAGCGACTTGGTTGTTTTCCAGCATAGGTTTTATGTAGTAGGTATATACATTCCCAGAGGAAACAATTTTGTCTTCTAAAAATTCCTGTTTTCCTGATAGAGTTCCCCACAGAGTAGGTTTCTCATCTCCCTTTTGTCTGTATACAATAATTTCGCTTATGTTTTTGCTTTTATTTTTCCAATTCAGCTCTATCATTTTCTTATTTCCATTTGTAGAACCTGCAAGATTTGTAATTACAGCAGCAGGAACTATCTTATTACTTCTTAAGGTAATTTCAAGAGACTTATCTGATACTAGATTACTCTTGTCTACTGCCTGAAGATAATATACATATCGTTTGTTGTTTTCTACCTGTTTATCTGTATAGGAATAAAGAGTGTCTATATTTTTAGTTTCATATATTTTTCTTACAGGAGCTTTTGGCTCATCTATATCTTTTCTGAAAAGCTGATACAGCACGGCATCATCACTATGGCTTTTATGCCATTTTAGTGTGATATCTCCAGTATCCTCCAGCTTATATTCAGCAAACACAGGAGCTTCTGGTCTTACTTTGTCAGGTTTTTCTATTTCTATTATTTCTGATGGCTGGGATTGGTTTTTTCTTTTATCCAAAGAAACTACATAGTAATACACCTTTGAATTAAGGTTTTCCAGCGCTACTTTATCCTCAAATGTATTTTTGGTAATCATTTCTGGAGTCAGTCTCATCATTTCTTCCCCTTTTTGTACTCCTCTAAAAACATGATAACCCCCTAAATCCTTCTCTGTATTAGCTTTCCATTCCAAACGGACAATTCCTGTCGAGTCTATTTTTCCAGTAAGTCCCACAGGAACAGCAGGAGGAGTTTCATCATACAACTGCACCAAGATGGAGAAAGATTCTGTCTGATTATTATCTCCAATAGCTCTTATCTTGAAATAATTAGAAGGAGTTATATTTTTGGTAACAATACTCCTTTGGTTTCTGGAAATGTTTTTTTGTACTACCTTATAGGTATTTTGTCCATCTGTTTCAGAATGTAGAAGTTCAAAACCAACTATCTGATTTTCCGATTCTTTAGGAAACTCCCATTCTATTTTTACTAGATCATCACTGATTACATCAAAGTTTTTAATCATTGGAGCTGCTTCCATAGCCTTTTTACCTGCTCCTGAAACGATTTCTGAATAGGGACCATAATCTCCAAAAATGGTTTTCCCACGAATACGGTAGCTGTATTGTACATTATTTTGTGCTAATGAGTCTGCATAGGTCATCCCTTGGGCTGGCTTTCCATCCTTGTCATTCATGTTCATTACAGGTAAATCTCCCAAAGGTTTAAAATCTCTTCCGTTTTCTGATTTTTCAATAAAGTAAGAGGTATAAATATCCCGAAGCTGGAGGTACTCCCACGCCAAGAGGACAGTTTTATCTTGAAATATACCGATGAAATCTAGTGGTTTAGGTAAATCTTGGTAGTCTGAAAGTTGAGCTACAGCACTTCCCTTTTCTACCAATAAAGAAGAGGAAACATCAGTGTTGATACTTACAGAATAGAGGTATTTTTCATTGGGTTTTGCTTCTTTATCTACATAAGCCCATCCTGCGAGTTCAGCCACTTTGAAATCCAAATCAGCAGCCATAAGAGCAAAAGCAAACCGCTGGTCTATTTCTTGTGATTTGTTGATAATTCCTTCTATTCCATCTTTTTTCCCTTCTCCCATTTCTACTTCAAAAGATTCCCCAAAAAGAGACTGTGCGACAATAGCAGCATTATCATTCTCTTCTACATATTTTCGCCATTCTTTTTCTGGTTTTGGAAGGAACTTTCCTAAATCTTTCTGCTCAGGGACAGATAGAGTTTTTCCGTTTCTTACAAGGGTATATCTTTTTAGCTGAAAACCTATTTTATTTGCTTTTTGCCAGGCTACAGGTTCATCTACTGCCCAGCGTAAGGCAATGGCATCTTTCTTTACTCCTGCTTTTAGTCTGATATGAGGAACAGGAAGTTCTTTTTGTTCCTTTCTCTGAGAGTAACCAAAATTTAGCCCAAAAATGAATAAAAATAAAAAATAGTTTTTCAGCATATGTTGTTGATTATTAGCTCACTCTGATTGAAAATCAGATAAGCTACAATATAAATTACAAAAGTAATAAAAACATTAACATTTATTAACAATATTTTTCAATTATTTATACTGCTTTTTAATAGGAATGAAGCTCAGGCGTATACATCATTTTTTTTTTGCATATATGTCATTTCCTACTTTCAACGAAAGATATTGTTTTATAGATTTCATATTCTTTATAGTTCATTTTATTCTGGTCTAAAAATTATTTCAATGTTGTATTTATTTTTAGCTAAATCAATATATTCTTGCAATTTGCCAAAACTCTTATTACTTTCTGGAATTTCTAAATAGTGTTTACCCTCTAAAACTTTTCCTTTTAATTCATTTTAGTATTGACTTTATTAAAAGAAATACTTATATTTATTTGAATTTCCTCAAAAAGAGAAACCAGCTCTCCAATTAGGTTTTTAAACGAATTCAGGTCATAAAATCCAGGACTACTTATAGGTATTCCCCAGTTAGTCATTAATTGAACTAAAAGACCATACCCCCCTCCGCTTTTAATGTTATATTCTTCATTTCTGATACTGATATCAAAATGAATGATGTTGTACTTGATAGAAATTCCTATCCTATAACTGAAATTATCTTTTAGGAAAAAGTCTGAAAAATATTGCTCCTTATTCTTTTTTTTTACCGAATAATTTAAATCTTGAAATGTAGTTATTATATCTTTAGATGATATCTTATAATTTTCATCTTCTTTATCATATTTTTCCCAGATGTTTCTATATTTATCAATAAAATCCATTTCAAAAAGGATTTTCTCTATTTCAGGTTGTAGTAAATCTTCTTTTTTCATTTTATTCAGGTCTAAATCTTATTGTTCCCAATCTACTTTTAAGACTTC
>CAUQMH010000056.1:0-9860 GCA_963519075.1 uncultured Flavobacteriaceae bacterium | reverse complement strand
TTTTAAACTTGCTTAGTTTTTCCCCTAAATCCTGTGGAAACGGAGCCAAATTTCTTAATTGAAGATGAGCAACAGAAACATTATCCTGAAGCAGGTTTTTCACCGCATCGCGGATGCTTCCATACGAAGATCCCCATGAAAGTATCAGAATATCAGTGTTTTCCTTGCCTTGGTCAAGGGTAAGCGGCGCATAAGAATGTTTGATATTTTGAAACTTCTCAGCTCTTAATTTGACCATTTTTTGGTGATTTTCAGCATCATAGCTTACATTTCCCGTGTTTTCCTGCTTTTCTAATCCTCCTACGATGTGTTCCTTTCCTTTAGTGCCGGGAACGGCTATTTTTCTTGAAAGATTAGCTTCTCTTAGATACGGCAGATATTCGTTTTCATCAGGTTCTTTTATGAAAGGCGATTGGATTTTTGGTAAATTTTCAAAATTCGGAATCAGCCAAGGCTCAGTTCCGTTCCCCAAATATCCATCGGAAAGAAGAATGACAGGCGTGGTGTATTCCAAAGCGATTTTCGCAGCCTCAAAAGCAGCCTCAAAGCAGTCAGAAGGCGACTGTGGCGCGATTACAGGAATGGGCGCTTCGCCGTTTCTTCCATGCACGGCTTGGAGCAGGTCTGCCTGTTCAGTCTTTGTAGGAAGTCCAGTGGAAGGCCCTCCTCGCTGTACATTTATAATGACCATGGGCAGTTCCAGCATAAAGCCTAATCCCAGCCCTTCTGTTTTTAGTGCCATTCCAGGGCCCGAAGTAGCAGTAACTCCTAAATCCCCAGCAAAGGAAGCCCCTATGATAGAGGTCATGGCAGCGATTTCATCTTCCGCCTGAAAAGTCTTGACACCCAGTGGCTTGTATTTAGCTAAATGATGTAGAATGTCCGATGCAGGAGTGATGGGATATCCGCCGTAAAAAACCTCCAAACCAGCTTTTTGTGCAGCTGATAAAATCCCTAAAACCACAGCTTCATTCCCTGAGATACTTCTGTAAGTTCCTTCCTGCATTTCAGCTTTCTCTACGGAATACCGCTCTGTGAAAATTTCCGCAATTTCACCATACTGATATCCAGCTTTTAGAACGCTGAGGTTGGCGTCTCGGATTTCAGGTTTCTTTGAGAAATATTCCTCAATATGTTGTTTGGTTTGTTCTATATCTTTGGAAAACAGCCAGTAGATGAACCCAAGGGCAAACATATTTTTAGACCTGTCTTTTTCTTTTTGAGAAAGAGAAGTTTCTTTCAGAGCCTCGATGGTGTTTTTGGTAATGTCAATTTCATAAACCGTAAAATCACCCGATAAAGCCTCTAATGGAGAAGTTTCGTAACCTGCTAAGTTTAGATTTTTTCTATCAAAACCAGCAGAATTGCATATGATGATTCCTGCTTCTTTGACTTTGCTAAGGTTTTTCTTTAGGGCAGCGGCGTTCATTGCGACTAAAACATCACAAGCATCACCAGGAGAATTGATTTCTTTACTTCCAAAATGAATCTGAAATCCAGACACACCCGCTATAGTTCCCGAAGGTGCGCGGATTTCGGCAGGGAAATCAGGCAAAGTATTAAGGTCGTTTCCGAAAAAAGCCACAGTCTGGCTAAACTGCGCTCCCGTGAGCTGTATCCCATCTCCAGAGTCTCCAGCAAATAATATTACAGCATTTTTTAGTTCTTTTATATTCATAGATGAATGAAAAAAATAATGCCCAAAGATATTAAATTTGTTTTTGAATGAAAATTATTGATTTTCAATGAAATATAATTTTATGAATAAAAATCTAATTTGGAATAAATAAAATTTGTATATTCGCTGACTTTAAAATATATAAGTTATGAAGAAAATTTTGTTTGCTATAGGATTCCTTTTGATTTCAACTACTGAATTGGCAGCACAGTCTTTGTCAGAAATTATTAATCAAAAAGAAACAATCTTAGTAGATGTAAGAACTCCAGAAGAATTTGCACAAGGAAATGTGAAAAATTCTATAAATATTCCAATCACAGAATTAGAAAATAACCTATCTAAACTGGAAGGAAAGAAAAATGTGGTGGTATTTTGTAAGGCAGGAATAAGAGCTGCAAAAGCAGAAAAAATCCTTAAGGACAAAAAAATAAAGAATGTTTACAACGGAAAAACTTGGGAAAATGTAAAATCTTTGGTTAAAACCAATTTGGATAACTCTGAAAATTATAACTCTGAAAAACCTCATTTTAATATACTGAGAGATTCAGAAAAAGTAAAACAAGTAGCGGTATCATTAGGAAAGAATGGAGTTTTTAAAAAACATAAAACTTCTACGCCAGCTTCTTTAGTTGTTTTAAAAGGAGAAATCAAGTTTATTATAAACGAACAAGAGATTATTTTAAAACCTAATGACTACTATGATATTCCAGTAGATGTGGAGCATGAATTGGTAGGTTTGTCCAAAGAAAATCTATTCGTAGTGACTAAACAAAAATAAATTTATTAGACTAAAAAATAAAACGCCGAGCAATTTTGCTCGGCGTTTTTCGGTTATTTATTTGGAATATTTTTTAGAATATCTTTCAAGAAATCCCAAAATTTCTGTGTAGAAGAAATACTTGCTCTTTCATCAGGTGAGTGTGCGCCTTTGATTGTAGGCCCGAAACTTACCATTTCCATTTTAGGATAATGAGCCCCGATGATTCCGCATTCTAGCCCTGCATGACACGCCACTACATTAGGCTTTGAACCAAATTTATCCGTGTAGAGTTTTTCCATTATTCTGAGAATTTCTGAATTTGGGTTTGGCTTCCAGCCAGGGTAGGAACCGCTAAATTCTACATTTAGTCCACCCAATTCAAAAACAGCTTTTAGTTGGTTAGCCACATTGAATTTAGAAGACTCCACAGATGAACGGGTAAGGTTTAGAATTTTTAAACCACCATCTTTTAGTTCCACTCTGGCGATATTGTTGGATGCTTCCACTAGGTCAGCCACATCAGGAGACATTCTGTATACACCGTTGTGAGCGGATTTCAGCACGCGGATGATTTGGGCTGAATTTTCTTTGGAAAGACCGTTTTCAGAGCTTTCAGTTTTTTCAATATTGATAACTAAATCTTTTTCAATAGTAGCAAATTCCTGTAAAATTTCAGCTTTTAATTCATTGGCTTCTGCAATGAATTCATCAGCATTTTTCACTGAAAAAACAGCTGTAGCTTCTCTTGGAATCGCGTTTCTCAGTCCGCCGCCATCGATGGAAATCAGCTCTATTTCTTGACTTTCAAGACTGTTATAGAGCAGCCTTCCAAGGAGTACATTTGCATTCCCAAAACCTTTGTGGATGTCCATTCCAGAGTGTCCGCCTTGCAGTCCTTTGATTTCTATTTTTACTAAATTTCCTTTCGTAGGAGCGGTTTTGTAGGTTTGCGTAGCCGTTACATCCACGCCGCCAGCACAGCCTATATCTATTTCATCGTCTTCTTCTGTGTCTAGGTTGAGGAGGATTTCGCCTTTTAGTACATTTGGTTTTAGGTTAAAAGCGCCTGTCATTCCAGTTTCTTCATCTATCGTGAATAGCGCTTCTAACGCAGGATGAGCGATATCACTGCTCTCCAAAATACTCATAACAGCCGCTACGCCAAGCCCATTGTCTGCACCGAGTGTAGTTCCTTTTGCTTTCACCCAGTCGCCATCTACGAACATTTGAATTCCTTGATTTTCAAAATCAAAATCTACATCATTGTTTTTTTGACAAACCATATCAAGGTGGGACTGCAGAACGATGGTTTTGCGGTTTTCCATTCCTGCTGTTGCAGGTTTTCGGATGATGACATTTCCTATTTCATCCACTTGAGTATCAAGGTTTAGGCTTTCTCCAAAATTCTTGATAAACTCTATTACTCTCGCTTCTTTTTTGGAAGGTCTTGGAACTGCATTTAGTTTAGAAAAGTTTTTCCAAATAATCTGTGGTTCTATGTTTGATAAACTCATAAAATTTTTATTTAAAGTTAATATTTATCCTCTCATTCTTTCTAAAAGTACCATCATAAGGTAGGAAAGAACGATAAGTGTTTCATCTTCATCGCTTTCTGTTAATTTATCCAGTTGAAATCTTCTGCCCAGCAGTGAAGGCATTTTCTTCAGTCTAAAAAGAGTTTTTCCTGAAGAGTTTTTCAAACTATAGGTAGGGTTTAGGAAATATCCTGTAAACCAGCCTATTACAGGTAGTTCTCCTACGAGACCATCCCAAAACTTCACCCATGCATTATCTTCTCTTATGGTGTATTTATGCTGGTTGTTTTCATTATAGACTTCGTAGGTAGATTTCCATATGGAACGCATTCCTTTTCGGGTAAGTTTTCCATAATTAGTGCCATCAGTACCCGTGATGCTGTAACTGGCATTGAAATCCAGCCATCTATCGGCCTTTATTCTGAAAAGTTCTGCGCTTTTCTCTTCATCACGGAAGACCACCACATCTTCTTTTAGTTTAAACATTTTTTGCCTTACATAGGCGATGTGTTTTCCGTTTCTGTCCGTAATGTTAAAATCACTAGCTAAAGTGGTAATTTTAAATTTAAAATCTAAAGGGTAGTTTAGGTTTTTCATAATTTACTTTGAGTAAAAAAAGAATAAAAATTTTTCCCCAAAGATAAGAAGATATTTTGAATATAAGGAGGCTTATTATTTCCAAAAATGATTAAATTTGTCTTTAATAATCATCAAAAATAGATAGAAATGATAAGAATTCTTTTATTAAGTTTGGTTCTACTCGGAACGAGTGTAGAGGCTCAGAAGAAAATCGGGAAAGAGGATGTTGTCCTCATTAAATCAGGAAAAAACACTGAACCAATGAGGGTTTTGCAGGTTACCAATCCCAAAGATTTGAAAATACTAAAAGATGTTTCCCGCCCAGTGGATGCCAAAGACCCGAATTTGAGGCTTTTAGCCGAGAGAATGCTCGCTACCGTGAAAGATGAACAGGGCGTAGGCATCGCAGCGCCGCAGGTAGGACTGAACATAAAGGCGATTTGGGTGCAGAGATTTGACAAGGAAGGAAAACCTTTTGAGTTTTTCGTAAATCCAGAAATCAAATGGATGTCTTCGGCACTAAGACTTGGTGCGGAAGGTTGTCTTTCCATTCCAAACGAAAGAGGAGAGGTTTATCGCAGCCTTGTGATAGATTTGGCTTACGAAACTTTGGAAGGAGAGAAAAAACGAGAGCTGGTAGAAGGTTTCACCGCGGTGATTTTCCAGCACGAGTATGACCACCTTATAGGAAGGCTCTTTACAGAAAGGATAAAGGAGCAGAGACTGGGAACTTTCATCAAAGCAGATGAAGTGAATAAGATTTATTACCAGAAGTAAATTTTAGGGAGAATTTCTTATTTTTGCCGAATGGAATACCCAAGTAAAGTATTATCCAGAGCAGTGGAGGAGATTTCTGGACTGCCAGGGATAGGCAAAAAATCGGCTCTTCGGCTGGCGCTGCATCTTCTCAGACAGCCTAAATCTCAGGGAATGGCACTTTCACAAGCTTTGGAAAGTCTAGTAACGAATATAAAATACTGCCAAGAGTGTCATAATTTCTCGGATTTTGATATCTGTGAAATCTGTGCTGATGAAAAGCGAAACGCCGAAACGCTCTGCATTGTAGAAGATGTAAGGGATGTCCTCGCAATAGAAAATACTTCTAAATACAATGGTAAATATTTGGTTTTAGGAGGGAAAATTTCTCCAATGGAAGGCATAGGTCCGCACCAGCTGAACATTTCCAGCATTGAAAAAAAACTCAACGAAGAGAGCCTAAAAGAAGTGATTTTTGCGCTGAGTGCCACGATGGAGGGCGATACCACGGCTTACTATATCTATAAGAAATTCAAGCATTTTAATGTAAAATTTTCCAGCATCGCAAGGGGAATTTCGGTGGGAGATGAGCTGGAGTATGCAGATGAGGTATCTCTTGGAAGGTCTATTATCAACAGGCTTCCGTATGATGAAGCGAAATAAAACTTACCAATACAAAAAAATAAATCGCCTAAAAAGGCGATTTATTTTTATAATTTCTCTACTTCTTGTGCGATTTTGATGATAACTTCTGTGGCTTTTTCCATAGATTCTAATGGAACATATTCATAAGGCCCGTGGAAGTTAAGCCCTCCAGCGAAGATATTAGGGCAAGGAAGTCCCATGTAGGACAGCTGTGCGCCATCAGTTCCGCCTCGGATAGCCTTCACTTCTGGAGTGATTCCAAGGTTTTTCATTGCTCTTTCTGCCACTTCTATGATGTGCATTTTGCCTTCAAATTGTTTTTTCATATTGAGATATTGTTCTTTTATCTCTATTTCAAAGACATTTTCGCCATATTTTTGGTTGAATTCCGCTACTTTTTCAGCGATGAATTTCTTGCGGTTTTCAAATTTCTGCTCATCGTGGTCACGGATGATGTATTGTAGCTTTGCTTCGGAAACATCCGCTTTTAGGTCTAAAAGATGATAAAAACCTTCAAAACCTCTTGTAGTGGAAGGAGTTTCACCAGCAGGGAGCGACTGGATAAACTCAGCAGCGAGAAGCCCAGCGTTTATCATCTTTCCATAAGCATAACCAGGGTGTACGCTCAGTCCGTGGATTTTGATAACCGCTCCAGCTGCATTAAAGTTCTCATATTCTATCTCGCCCACATCACTTCCGTCCATAGTGTAAGCCCATTCAGCACCGAATTTTTCTACATTGAACTTGTGCGCTCCTTTTCCGATTTCTTCATCAGGGTTGAATCCCACAGCTATTCTTCCGTGTTTTATCTCAGGATGCTGGATGAGGTATTCTGCAGCGGTCATGATTTCTGCCACGCCCGCCTTGTCATCAGCTCCGAGAAGGCTCGTTCCGTCCGTAGTGATTAGGGTTTGTCCCTTGTATTGTTTTAGGTTTTCAAACTTATTAGGAGAGAGGGTGAAGCCTGTCTTTTGGTTTAGAAGCAGGTCGCCTCCATCGTAATTTTCCCATATTTGTGGATTTACATCTTTACCATTGAAATCAGGTGAAGTGTCAAAATGGGCGATAAATCCCACAGTAGGCACTTTTTTCTCTATATTGGACGGGATAAATCCGTATACATAGGCGTTTTCATCGATAGAGACATCTTCCAGACCGATAGCTTTCATTTCCTCAAAAAGATATTTTGCGATATCCCACTGCTGCGGAGAACTTGGTATTTCCTCGTTTTCAGGGTCGCTGGTAGAATATATCTTTACATAAGTTAAAAAGCGCTGAAGGAGTTTTTCTCTCCATTCTTGATTGAAGTTTATTTCCATAATATTATAGTTTATATAATGATATTTTTTAAAATACAGGTTTGCCGTTAAGATATTTAAAATCCCATGTTCGCTCTTGTCTAGAAACAGTATCTATTTTATTTAAAGGAATAAAAAAATTCACGGAGAATTTTTGATATTTTCGGTAGTTGTTTTTTGATAGAGAACGAATAAATACTTCATCAAAAATACCAAGTTCTTTCAATGGATTTTCTGCGTTATCATAGTTAGAAAACACTTGAATATCTCTGATTTTTGAGGTTTCATTGTCTCTATTGTATACATAATAAGGTTTATGTTCTCTATTTGTTTTTAGGCTTCCATACCTTGTTACTATACTGTCTAGATTACCAGAAGAATTGAAGTAATATTTGTGCTTTTTCCAAGGTCCTTTTTTTAGGTGGGTTACTTCATGAAGCACATCGCCTTTATATTCAAAAACTAAAGAATCATTAAGGTTTATGATTTCTGTAATTTTATCTTTGTTGAATTTGATTAGTTTTTTGTATTTTTCAACATAGAATCTTGGCGTTGATTTTAATTCAATGGATACAAGGTTTTGTCCATACTTGATATCATAATATATACTATCTATACTGATTTCACCACGAATAAGAGGATTGGTATAGCTTTTTTTAGTATAATGTGTGCCATCATTAGTTAATTTAACAAGAGGGTAAGCAAAAGGATTTGTAATATCATAATCCATGAAGGAAAGGTTATACCCACTGATAAATTCTTTCTTCCCTGTTGTTTGGATTTCATTGTGAGAATCTTCTCTACATCCCACTAAAACAAGTAGAACACCTAAAATTAAGAAATAATTTTTTTTCATAAAAAATTTTGGGATAAAGATAAGGCTAAAACTTTAATTATGGAAATGATTAAAATAAAAAAGATGACTTAAAAAAAGCCATCTTTTATTTATTTTGGAAAATTATCCTTTATTGTATCTTTCCATTACTTTTGTGGAAACTCCTGTGTTGCTGAATCCACCATCGTGGAAGAGATTCTGCATCGTTACCTTTCTCGTAAGGTCAGAGAAAAGGGAAATACAGTAGTCTGCACATTCCGCAGTCGTCGCGTTTCCTAGTGGAGACATATCTTCTGCAAATTTGATAAATCCATCAAAACCTTTCACCCCTTGTCCTGCTGTAGTCATCGTAGGTGACTGGGAAATGGTATTGACACGCACTTTTCTTTCTCCCCAGTAATATCCGAAAGATCTAGCGATGCTTTCAAGGTAAGACTTGTTATCTGCCATATCGTTATAATCAGGGAAAGTTCTCTGAGCCGCGATGTAAGTAAGCGCAAGGATACTGCCCCACTCATTCATGCAGTCTTTTTCCCAAGCAAGTTTCATCACCTTGTGGAAAGATACCGCAGATACATCCCAGCCTTTTTCCAGCCAGTCGTAGTTGAGCTCTGTGTAGTGTTTTCCTTTTCTTACATTCACAGACATCCCGATAGAGTGTAGAATGAAGTCTATTTTCCCAAATTTTGCGATAGCATGGTCAAATAATTTTTCTAAATCTTCCATAGAAGTCGCATCAGCAGGAACGATATCCGCACCTGTTTTCTCTGCTAAATTATTGATTTCTCCCATTCTCATAGCGATAGGAGCGTTAGTTAGTACAAATTCAGCACCTTCCTCGTGGCATCTTTCTGCCACTTTCCAAGCGATAGAGTTTTCATCCAAAGCTCCGAAGATAATTCCTTTTTTTCCTTTTAAAAGTCCGTATGACATAATATTTAGAATAAATTGGTTAAATAAAAAATAAAAAAAACTAAAACACGAGAATCAATGTTTTTCCCGTGTTTCAGAACTATTTTGTTAGTCTTTTCTGCTCATTAAAATTCTCAAAACATACCAGAATAGAAGCATTACAGAAGAGAATAGCTGTAATGAAGCTCCTACATATTGTTCTGTTGTATAGACATTTTTAAGCTGGTTAGTTTGGTAGAGAATACTTGCTCCTGCCAGGAAAACCATTCCAACAGAGAACCAAAGTCCAAGATTGAACCCAAAAAGCATTCCTGCAACGATTAACCCAAGAGAAATAAACCCTCCGATAACGATAAAACTTCTTAAGAAAGAAAAATCTCTTTTAGAAGTAAGAGCCACACCTGTAAGCCCTAAAAATAGCATGAAAGTAATCAATCCTGCTTGTAAAATAACTTTGCCACCTGTATAAGCAACAGCTATATAAATCAATGGCAAGAAAATAATTGCTTCCAAAAGCACATAAAAACCTAATCCAGCGTACTGCATAGCACGGCTGCTCGCCATAGTCCATTTCTCAGCCAACATAGAAGCCAGCCAAAATCCACCAATGATTAGTAACCATACATACTTCTGAGAAACCATTCCCATGATAAGTTCAGCAGGAACTACCATTAGTAAAGCAGTTTCTACAAAGATGAAAGCCAAAATAGCCAGCGCCACATGCATATAGGTTTTTCTATAAAAAGAAGCCTTTTGCTCTTCAGTAGACATTGCTACCAATTGATTTGTAAATTCCATAAAAGTTTATTTAAAATTTAATTCTACAAATATAAATATTTTTTTGGAAAAGCAATTTTACAAA
>CAUQMH010000055.1:0-10089 GCA_963519075.1 uncultured Flavobacteriaceae bacterium | reverse complement strand
GTCTTAAACCTCTCATTGCCAGACCAACCCCTTGCCCTAAAATAGTCGCTTCACGGATTCCTGTATCTGCAATTCTGGTTTCGCCGTATTTTTCCTGCATTCCTTCAAGTCCTTGGTTCACATCACCGATGCTTCCTGTATCTTCACCAAAGATCAATGTTTCTGGATATTTCTCAAAAATCTTGTCAAAATTATTGCGGATCACTACTCTTCCATCCAAAATCTGAGAATCTTCGCTGAAAACTGGTTTTATTTCTGGAATATTTACAGCTTTCCACTCTGATTCGCTGTATAGATGAGATGAATAATTTTCAGTCTCTTTCTCGAAAATTCTTTCATAAACCTGCACTAGATTTTGTCTTTCGCTGGTATTTTGCTCTCTCGTAGCCCAAAGCGCTTTTCTCACCAATGCAAAAATATCCTTTTTGCCCACTGTAACTAATGCTGAAAACTTCTCCAACAATGCAGCAACTTCTGGCTGATTTTCAAACTGTTTTACCAATGGTAAAACTTGATTTTGGATATGGTCTATTGAGGCTCTATATTCCGCCCAAGCCTTCTTCTGCTGTTCTCTCACAAAGGCTTTCGCTTCTTTTTCTATCTCATCCAGCTCCTCCACAGAAGAAAGTGTCTGCTCTTCGCCATCTATTTGGATAGAATAATTTAAAATCCATTCTCTAAATTTATTAAGACAATCAAACTCTGTCTCAAAGTTCATCCTCTCCTCATCCTTATATCTCTCATGAGAACCAGATGTAGAGTGTCCCTGCGGCTGTGTAACCTCTATAATATGCAAAATCACAGGCACGCTTTCCTCCCTTGCCAGTTGCTCTGCACGGGCATAAGCCTCCAAAAGCATTGGATAATCCCACGCTCTGACTTGGATAACCTCGCACCCTTGCTTGTCGCCTTCTTTTCTTTGGAAACCAGCCAAAATTTCAGATAAATCTTCCTTTGCTCTTTGGTTGTGTGTAGGAACAGAAATTCCATAGCCGTCATCCCAAATAGACATAATCATCGGCACCTGCAAAGCACACGCCGCATTGATAGTTTCCCAAAAATGCCCTTCTGCTGTAGATGCATCTCCGATTGTCCCAAAAGCCACTTCCTGCCCATTGTGGGAGAATTTTTCAGAGCCTTGGAATTTTACTTCTTTATAGACATTAGACGCCAGAGCCAGCCCTAGAAGTCTCGGTATCTGCCCTGCTGTAGGCGATATATCGGATGAAATATTTTTAATCTGTGTCAAATCCTTCCAGCTTCCGTCTTCATTCAAAGAACGAGTCGCAAAATGGCACGGCATCTGTCTCCCTGCCGAAGCGGGTTCGCGCTCCACATCAGTATCTGCATAGAGCTGAGCAAAAAACGCATCCACACTCAAAACACCCACTGCCATCGCAAATGTCTGGTCACGGTAATATCCTGATCGCCAGTCTCCCTCGCGGAAAACCTTTGCCATTGCTAACTGTGGAAGTTCCTTCCCATCTCCTACAATCCCGAATTTTGCCTTTCCTGTAAGAACCTCTTTTCTCGTTAAATAACTTGCCTCACGGGAAATTCTTCCCAAACGATAATCATCTAAAACTTGCTTTCTAAAATCCTGAAATGAGACCTGTTCTGTTTCTATGTAATTAGACATAATTATTTATTTTGTTATTTGTCTTTATCTTTGTTAAACTTTATTTTTTATCTCAAAAACTCCTCCAAACCTATTGTTTTCTGCTCTCCGCTGTCCAAGTTTTTCACGGTAACCTGCTGGTTTTTAATCTCATCACCTCCGTAAAAAACAATCTCTGGAATTCCTTTCTTCTCGGCGTAGGTAAATTGTTTTTTCAGTTTGGCATTTTCTGGGTACAGCTCCGCGGAAACTCCTTTGGCTCTTAATTTTTGGATTACTTTCATCGCCTCGGTTGCCTCCTCATCACCATAATTCGCAAAAAGGTATTCTATTTTAGGCGTTTTATTCTCAGCAAAAAGCCCCAATTCCTCCATAACAAGGTAAATTCTATCCAATCCGAATGAAATCCCAATCCCTGAAATTCCCTTCACACCGAAAACCTCTGTAAGATTGTCATACCTTCCGCCACCGCCGATAGACCCCATCTGGACGCCCTGAGCTTTTACTTCAAAAATCGCTCCTGTGTAGTAATCCAGACCTCGGGCAAGGGTAATATCAAAAACCAAAACCTCCTCATTTACACCCAGTTCCAGCGCTTTATTTAATACAAATTCCAGCTCTTCTATTCCCTTTTCGCCAACTTCTATTCCTTTAAATTTTTCTTTCAGCAGGGCAAGTGTATCCTTCGTGGAAAGCCCTTCAAATAGGAAGTTCAGCTTTTCTACGGCTTCTTGTGAAATTCCCTTTTCCAGCATTTCCTTAACTACGCCATCTTTCCCGATTTTATCCAGTTTATCCAAAGCAACCGTAAAGTCTATCAACTGCTCCGATATATCCGCATATTCCGCAAGACCAGAGAGGATTTTTCGGTTGTTGATGCAGATTTTCACAGGAATTCCCAGCTCTGCAAAACTCTTCAGATACAACTGCACCAGCTCCACTTCCTGCCATAGACTTTCCGAACCCACCACATCCGCATCACATTGGTAAAACTCTCTAAATCTCCCTTTCTGCGGGCGGTCTGCTCTCCAAACGGGCTGAATCTGATACCTCTTAAACGGGAATGATAGTTTTCCATGGTTCATCGCTACAAATCTCGCAAATGGCACGGTCAAATCATATCGAAGTGCCTTGTCAGAAATCTGTGAAGTTAGTTTTTTAAAATCCTTATTCTGCCAAGTTTCCTCATCCACATCAGAAGTAAAATTTCCAGAATTAAGTATCTTGAAAATCAGTCTATCTCCCTCTTCTCCGTATTTCCCAGTAAGTGTAGAAAGATTCTCAAAGCTAGGTGTTTCCAAAGGCTGAAAACCAAACAGTTCAAAATTCTGCTGCAAAACACCGATGATGTATCTTCTATTGTAAATTTCCTGTGCTGTAAAATCCCGAGTTCCTTTTGCTAAACTTGGCGCTGATGACATAATTATTTCTATTTTAATAAAAAGACAAAAGTAAAAAAAATAAACCTTATAAATCAGATTTATTTAATAAATTTGCCTTTATAAAATTCTCTTCATTATGAAAACTTTTTTATTTCTTATTCTTTCGCTATTTGCATTGACCGCAAATGCACAGCAGAATTACTATGAATTTGGGTGGAATAACCAGTACGGCATCGTGGATAAAGATGGAAACGAAACCCTGCCGCCATCCTACCAATGGGTATCTCGTTTGATTGATAATGAGTCGCCTTTCATCGTTCTAAATGGAAACAAAGGCGCTGTAATCACAAATAAACAGACTGGGAAAATGGAAAAAATAGACTATCTCATTGATACTTATCTCATTAGCATTGATAAAAAAGATTATATGTATGCTCATTCTAGTGGAAATGGCTTTCTTCTGAATAATCTGGATTTGGATAGCAGAATAAAACTTCCAAAAAAATACATCAAAGTCAGAGATGAAGGAGATTATCTGACTGGTTTTACGAGTAAAAAAACGATTGATTTCATTTCTAAAAAAGATTTTGAAATAAAGAAAAAAATCCTCGCTCCAGAGGAAATCGAAAGCTATCCAACAAAGCAAGGGAACAGAGTCTATATCATCAGTGAGAAAAATTCTACACTTTTTCTAGATGACAACCTGAATAAAATCACCTCTACGAATACTATTTTCAAAGAATTTGATAATCTGAAAGAATATTTAGAAAAGCTAAATATCAGCATTACAGACCCAAATGAGTCAATTGTAGGCGTTGCCGCTTCTGCAGCAAACTATCCTTTTATTTTTCCAAAAAGAAATGGCGACTATGCCATATATAACATTCATTATTCCAAAGAAGAATCTATTCCGTTTTTTCAATTCAAAAGAACAGGTTTTAGCATTTCCAATTCCCGCTATGAAAACAGCGTAACACTGTGGAACAATGATGATAATATGTATCTCTTTTTCTACACTGATGTCCACTCTAAAACCATACTCCTGCCCAAAAAATATTGGAAAAGTATAGATTTACAGCTTATTTCTCCTTAAAAAAACAAAATGGTATTTTCTTTTACGAAAATACCATTTTTAAATTACAACCACCTCACATACAATACATTACTGCGGATAATTTAGATTTTCATCTTTTAGGTTAAGAAGCACCTCTTCCAAGTATTTTTTTGCTTCGTATCTTGCCATCAGAAGGTTGTTACAGTAGACATTTCCGCACTCTACCTCAGATGCGCCTGGGATATCGCCCTCAAACTCACTGATGAATTTAAACATTCTGGTCATCAGCTCTACAATGTCCTTTGATTCGTAGTCGCCAGCCAAAATAAGGTAATTCCCTGTCATACAGCCCATTGGTCCCCAGTAGATAACTTTATCTTTCCAATCACTGTTTCTGAGCCATGTAGCCGCCAGATGCTCCATCGTGTGGATTTCTGCAATCCCTAAAACAGGCTCTTTGTATGGTCTTTTCATTCTGATATCAAACGAAGTAAGCACTTCATTTCCGACATGATCTTTACGAGAAACGAAAATTCCTCTCTGCATTTTCAGATGATCTACAGTAAAACTTGCTATTCTTTCCATAAAATTGATTTTAAACAACAAAAATAAGATTTATATTCATTATTTTGCCTTGATTCCGAAAAACTTTTGAACAATATTTCTAATAAAATAAATATTTTCTTTACCTTTGTGCTGTTTTCCGATTAAAAAATGAGTTTAAAACACATCATAGAAGAACATGAATAACTCGGATTTTCATCCGAGTGAATTTTTATTTTTAAAGCTGAAAAAACTAATTTCCAAACAATTTATTACTAATTTTTAAATTTCATTAAAAATGAAAAATTTCGTAGAAGAACTGCGTTGGCGTGGTATGATTCAGGATATTATGCCCGAAACTGAGGAACATCTTTTAGAAGGATTGCGTTCGGCTTATGTAGGAATCGACCCCACAGCCGACTCTTTACACATAGGACATTTGGTAGGAGTGATGATGCTTCGCCATTTCCAAAACTGTGGGCACAAACCTTATGCTCTGGTAGGTGGCGCGACAGGAATGATAGGCGACCCGTCTGGAAAATCCGTTGAAAGAAACCTGCTTACTGAGGAAACTCTAGCGCACAATATAGAAGGAATAAAAAAACAATTAGCCAAATTCCTTGATTTTGAGAGCGAAAGCCCTAACAAAGCGGAACTTATCAATAACTATGATTGGATGAAGAATTTTTCATTCCTCTCTTTCATCAGAGATATCGGAAAGCACATCACTGTAAATTATATGATGGCAAAAGATTCTGTGAAAAAGCGTTTTGACCCAAATGAAAACACAGACGGAATGTCTTTTACAGAGTTCTCTTATCAGCTTCTACAAGGGTATGATTTCTTGCATTTATACCAAGAAAAAAGCCTTACGCTACAGATGGGAGGGTCTGACCAATGGGGAAATATCACCACTGGAACGGAGCTTATCCGCCGTATCGCAGGAGGAAAAGCCTATGCGCTTACTTGTCCGCTGATTACGAAAGCTGATGGAACAAAATTCGGAAAATCCGAAGGTGGAAATGTATGGCTTGACCCAGAAAAAACTTCGCCTTACAAATTCTACCAATACTGGATAAACACTTCTGATGCCGATGCAGAGCGATATATCAAGATTTTCACGATGCTTCCAAAAGAAGAAATTGAACAGCTGACAGCTCAACATAGCGAGGCACCGCATTTAAGAGTTTTACAAAATAAATTAGCCGAAGAACTTACTATTTTGGTTCACGGAAAAGCAGAATTGGACAAGGCTATTCAGGCTTCAAAAATTCTTTTCGGAAATTCTACTTCGGACGACTTGAAAAAACTTGACGAACAAACTTTCCTTGAAGTTTTTGATGGCGTTCCACAAAAAGAAGTCAGCAAACAAGAAATCATCGGTGCGGATATCGTGAGTCTGCTTTCAGAAAAGACTGGTTTCCTTTCCTCAAAAGGTGAAGCCAAGAGAGAACTTGCAGGAAATTCTATCTCGGTGAACAAAACCAAAGTAGATGAAAGCTTCATCACGAGCGAGGAAAACCTCATCAATGGGAAATTCCTTCTTCTTCAAAAAGGAAAGAAAAACTATTTCGTAGTAAAAGTTATTTAACCCAAAATATTTAATCCACAAAAAACCACTGAATTAATTCAGTGGTTTTTTTATTAGAATTTAAACTCCAATTTCGCATTGAAAAAACGCCCTGTCAATCGCACAGGAACAGGATAATAATAGCCTGTCTCTATGTCATTTATCCATTGATTAGCAACGGTATTATGAATATTAAATGCATTAAAAACCTGAACTCCAAGACTTAATTCCTTGAATTTAGACCAAAAAACACTCTTTGGCTTATAATCTTTCTGGTCTATAAAAATCTTGGTAAGCCCTATATCCACGCGCTTATACGAAGTCAATGTTTTTTGGAAATGATATGCCGTATCAAAATTAGGCGTACCATCTGCATTAAATAATATCGGCGTTCCTGTAGGAAGTCCGCTCGCATAGACCAAAGTAAGATTTACCCTCATGCTTGGGAATTTTGGCATATAGTCCTGATAAAACATCGACACACGAAAACGCTGGTCGGTAGGGCGAGGGATAAAACCCTTGTTATCAATATTTTCATAAATTCTGGAATATCCCACAGAAATCCAAGAATCCACCCCAGGAACAAACTCCCCGAACAATCTCGCATCCACACCGTACGCATAGCCCTTCGCGTTATTTTTCCCTGAATATCTTATGCGCATATTGTCCATATAATAAGGCATCAAGCTGCTCATTTTCTTATAATAAAGCTCCGTAGTCAGCTTAAATGGTCGGTCTTTCCATGAAAATTCATAATCATTAGCAAGGACAAAATGCAGGGACTTTTGAGCCTTGATAGAACTGTCCAAACTTCCATTAAGGGATTTGATTTCTCTATAATAAGGCGCCTGATAATAGACCCCTGCCGCGAAACGAAACAGCATATCTGTCTCCCAGTCAGGCTTTACAGCCAGCTGAAATCTTGGAGAAAACAGAAATTCTTTATTAAAACTCCAGTTCTGCACCCTCGCACCTGCATTCACAAACATTTTATGCCCGCCCCAGAGGAATTTTTTGGAATATTGAGCAAAAGCTGAAAACCTTGTAGCACTTACATCGTTCATTCCACTAATGCTGTAATTTAAGTCCAAAGGAGCAGAATTTAAAATCCCAAATGGATAATTTTGGATAGGGAAACTATATCCACTGTAAGACACATATCGCCATTCGTTGGTAGCATCTTGCAGTTTTTCAGATTCTATCTTTGCACCTACTTCTATTTTGGTATTGACCGAAGGAGAAAATTTTACTTTAAACTGAGACCCAAAAGTCCTGAGCAAAACATCATTCCTCGCATGGTCTGTCTGTCCTCCTATATCATAAGATGCTGTATAATAGCCTGTGGAAGCGTTCGGCACGAACAATCTAAATGCCGATGAAATGGTATAATATTCTCGCTCTCTGTTTTGATAGGCGAAATTATCCCAAGAAAACGCCCATTTTTCATTCGGAATAAAATTCAGCGAAACCGTTCCCATCATATTTTTATACTTGTCTTCCTCCTTCCCGTCATAATAGACATCCAGCGTAATAGGATTTTGCAAAGTCCCAAAATCTATGCTCCTTTCTTTTGGGCGCATTTCATAGATATTATTCATCCAATAGCCCAGAAAGGACAAATTCCATTTCGGATTAAATTTATAATTTATATAAGTCTGAAAATCAAAATATTTTGGATTAAAATCGGTATTTTCGTTCAGCGTATTTAAGACCAAATTCGTGTTTCTGTACCTCGCACCGAATAGAACCGAAAGTTTTTGGTCTTTGGATGCCATTCCCAAAGTCAGCCTGCCGCCAATGAGTGATGCCTCACCAGAGAGTTCGAAACCTCTTGGCTGGCGATAATAAATATTAAGCACCGAAGACATCTTGTCGCCATATTTCGCCTCAAAGCCTCCCGCAGAGAAATTAACCGTAGAGACCATATCAGGATTGATGATACTCATCCCCTCCTGCTGGCTGTTTCTGATGAGAAGCGGCCTGAGGATTTCCACATCATTGATATAGGTAAGATTTTCATCGAAATTCCCACCGCGTACCATATACTGCGAGCTCAGCTCTGCATTTGAATTTACCGATGGCAAGGTTTTCAGAAGGGTTTCCACGCCCCCCGAAACCGTAGCCGCCTCCTTCACCTCCTCCGAGGAAATCTGCACATTGGTAAGGTCTGTGGATTTGGCTTTTTTCTGAAAAACCACCTCTTCTATCTGTTTTTCCTTTGGTTCCTCTTCTTCCGTCTGAGAATATCCCAAAACAGGAAAAGCCGACAGCCCCAATAGAATAATTATTCTCATCAAAAAATATTTTTTACAAAAATAAAAAAATCCAACATTGATTTGCTCAATATTGGATTTTAAATCATTTTTAAAGCGGCATAAAGTTCAAGCCCATTTGTTTTTCTTGTTCTTTATAAAACCCTGAATCTAGTTTTTCTTTCAATGCTGCGAAAGCGTCCAGAGTTTCGTTGATTTCTGCATCGGTATGAGATGCCGTAGGAATCAGCCTTAGCAAGATGTTTCCTTTTGGAATCACTGGATAAACCACCACCGAAGTGAAAATTCCATAATTCTCTCTCAGGTCTTTTACCAATAGAGTTGCTTCCACTGGCGAACCTTCGATAAATACAGGCGTTACACAAGTATTTGTTTCTCCTAAATTAAATCCTCTTTCTCTAAGTCCGTTTTGTAATTTGCGAACATTTTCCCAAAGTTTAGCCTTAATTTCTGGTCTACTTCTCAAAAGCTCCAATCTCTTCAATCCTCCGATAACCATCGGCATTGTCAAAGATTTAGCAAAAATCTGAGAACGAAGGTTGAATTTAAGGTATCTTACAATCTGCTTATCTCCTGCCACGAAAGCCCCGAAACCAGCCATTGATTTAGCAAAAGTAGAGAAATACACATCGATTTGGTCTTGGCATCCTTGCTCCTCACCAGCTCCAGCACCTCTTTCTCCTAATGTTCCGAAACCATGAGCATCATCCACCAACAATCTGAAATTAAATTTCTTTTTCAAATCGCAGATTTCCTTTAATTTCCCCTGCTGACCTCTCATTCCGAAAACTCCCTCAGTAATTACTAAAATTCCACCGCCGTTTTCTTCTGCTACTTTCGATGCTCTTTCAAGGTTTTTCTCCAAGCTCTCCATATCATTGTGCTTGTAAGTAAAACTTGTTCCGAAATGTAGTCTTACTCCGTCAATGATACATGCATGAGAATCAGCATCATACACGATAACATCTCTCCTCGTTACCAAAGCATCTATGATAGACACCATCCCTTGATAACCGAAGTTTAGCAAATAAGCCGCTTCTTTCTCCACAAACTCAGCCAATTCTCTCTCCAGCTGCAGGTGCCCTTCTGTTTCACCAGACATCGCTCTCGCCCCCATTGGATAGAACATTCCATATTCTGCTGCTGCTTTGGCATCTGCTTCCAAAACTTCTGGGTGGTTACAAAGCCCCAAATAGTCATTGGCAGACCAGAAAACTACTTCTTTCCCTTGAAATTTCATTCTTGGCCCGATTTTCCCTTCTAATTTTGGGAAAATAAAATATCCTTCACCATAATCCGCAAACTGACCCAATGGTCCTGGATTTTGTTTAATTCTTTCAAAAATATCCATAATTTTTTTTCTAATTTATTCGTAATCAAATTTTTATATTATAATAGCTTCTTTATATTTAGCCATTTCACTATGGGTAAAGCCCATTTCCGCCATCCACTCATCGCTGTATACTTTGGTCATGTATTTAGAGCCGTGGTCTGGGAAAATAAGCACCACCAAATCATCCTTCGTAAAGGTATGATTTTGAGCGTATTGTTTAAACGCCTGCATCACAGCACCTGTGGTATAGCCTCCCATAATAGCCTCTTTTATAGCTATTTCGCGGGTCATATAGGCGCTATTTTCATCATTTACC
>CAUQMH010000054.1:0-10331 GCA_963519075.1 uncultured Flavobacteriaceae bacterium | reverse complement strand
ATGCTAATGTATATATCATCACCGTGCCTACGCCTGTGGACAGAAACAACCGCCCAGACCTTACTCCACTTGTAAAAGCGAGTGAAACGGTAGGGAAAGTAGTTAAAAAAGGTGACATTGTCATCTACGAATCTACGGTTTACCCTGGCGCTACTGAGGAAGACTGTATCCCTGTGGTGGAGAGAGTTTCTGGACTTAAATTCAATGTGGATTTCTTCGCTGGTTATTCTCCTGAAAGAATCAACCCAGGCGACAAAGAACACACCGTGGAGAAAATCCTAAAAGTAACCTCTGGTTCTACTCCAGAAATCGGTAAAGTAGTGAATGACTTATACTCTTCTGTAATCACAGCAGGTACGCACCTTGCTCCAACGATTAAAGTTGCCGAGGCTGCCAAAGTAATCGAAAACTCACAAAGAGATATCAACATTGCTTTTGTAAATGAATTGGCTAAAATATTTAACCTAATGGATATCAACACTCACGATGTACTGAAAGCCGCTGGAACGAAATGGAATTTCCTTCCTTTCAAACCAGGTCTTGTAGGCGGGCACTGCATCGGTGTAGACCCATATTATTTAGCTCAAAAAGCTCAGGAGTACGGCTACCATCCAGAAATCATCTTAGCAGGAAGAAGAATGAATGATTCTATGGGAAAATATGTTGCCGAACAAGTGGTAAAAGCAATGATTAAGAAAAATATCCAAATCAATGGAGCTAAATTACTGATGCTGGGAGTAACTTTCAAAGAAAACTGCCCTGATGTTAGAAACACGAAAATCATCGATGTAATCTCTGCTTTGGAAGATTTCGGTGTTAAAGTGACTACTTACGATCCTTGGGCTAATCCTAGCGAAGTAAAACACGAATACAGAATAGAAAGCCTAGAAACACTTCCTTCGGATAAATATGAAGCAGTAGTTCTTGGTGTTGCTCACAAAGAATTCTTGGATTTAGACTTATCTAAACTCCTATCCCAAAACGGCGTTGTTTACGATGTCAAAGGAATTCTTCCTCATTCTAACGATATAGAATTTTTATAATAAACAAAAAACTCTCGCAAATACGAGAGTTTTTTTTATTTCCTATAATTCACCTTTTCCCTGTCGGACAATTTCTGGTATTCCCTGTGTCACATCTACTATCGTAGAAGGCACCAGCTCTCCCCAGCCGCTATCTATCACGATATCCACGCTTTTATCGTATTTTTCGGCGATGAGCTCTGGGTCGGTAGAATATTCTATCACCTCATCATCATCTTTTATAGAGGTGGAAGCTATCGGGTTGCCAAGACTTTCTACAATCATCTGTGGCACAGAATGATTCGGAACTCGTATTCCTATGGTTTTGTGTCCTTTATAAGCCAAAGGCAAGTTTTTATTTGCTTCTAAAATAAAGGTAAAAGCCCCAGGGAGTTTGCTTTTCAAAAGTCGGAATGTAGAGGTTTCTATCGGTTTTGTAAATTCTGATAAGTGACTCAGGTCATTACATATAATGGTAAAATGAGACTTTTCTAATTTCATTCCCTTCAGCTGGGCTAGTTTTTCCATTGCTTTCAGATTATTGATATCACATCCCAGAGCATACACCGTATCTGATGGATAGACTATCAGCCCGCCTTTTTTCAGGGTTTCCACCACTTCATTTATCTGTCTTTCCTGTGGATTTTCTGGATGAATTCGTATAATTTTTGCCATTTGTTTTTAATATTTTTTGCAAATTTAAACTTTCTTAAATGAAAAACCACATAAATAAAATCTATGTGGTTTCTCCGTTTTTAAATTAAACTTTATTGTTTTTCCTATTTTCAGTTATGGAACTTGAACTCAAATCCTATTTTACTCTTTAGATTAAATTAAAGCCTTAAAGTTAAAGTTAAATTTAAAAAAATTATGTTGTTTTTTTCTCTATTTTTTTGAGATAAATAGGAATAAGCTGGTCTAGAGCCGTCATTATTTTAGGGAAATCATTGGTTTTGATGTATCCCGCTACTTCTGGTTTTTGTGTCAGAGAAAACTGAATAAACTCTGCTACTTTCATCTCTGGAATTCCCTTACTGACGAAATATTCCGAATCCACTCTTTCGCTTATCCATGTGGCGTTATTCTGGAATTGTTCATATTTTTCCAGTCGCTGTTTTTGCTCTTTTTTCTTCTTCCCAGCGAACAGTGATGCCATATTAAAACTAATTCCCGCAGAACCAGAAATGCTTCGCACTTGTTTTTCAATGGTTTCTGTTCCCAGCGATTTTTGAATTTTAGCATTGACATCTTCCTTGTCCAGAGTTTTGGAGTCTTTGGCAAGATTTCCCGTTAGTTTCAGCCTGCTGATAACCACTTCTTCTATTGTCACAGCGGATTTTTGCAGTCTAAAATATTTTTCTTCCTGAAAATCAGCAGATTTCACAATATGAGACACTCGGTCATAGCCTTTCTTTACAAAACGAATTTCATCTTGTAACTTCGCCGAAATGGTGAACTTTCCGTTTTCATCTGTATTTACTTTTTCATTGGTTTTTAGATTGATAACCATCACATTACCAATGGACAATCCTTCTTCGGTCTCCACTTTTCCTGAAACACTCTGCGAAAATCCCAAAACACTGAAAAAAAGTGTCACTATGTATATTATTTTATTCATTTTTATTCTTTATACTATTCATTTCCAATCTTTTATGATAAATTAGGAACATTTCTTCCAAAATCATCATAACTTGAGTCTGATTACCCGTTTTCATATGTTTTTTAATTTCTGGTTTTTCAATAATAGAAAACTCTAAAAACTCATGAATTCTCTCGCTTGGAATTTTATTTTCTATAAAATATTCTTCTCCTAAAAACTCCTTTACCTGTAAAACATCAGTCTGCATTTCTTCATATTTATAGCGGGTTTTCTTTCTCCGCGCGTTCCCCGTTATTAGCTCCTCAAAAGCATCAATATCAAGTGCAAGAACATCTTTCCATCTTGCTGGTTTGGGCTTGGATTCCGTACCTTTCTTCACAGTAGGAACTTCTATATCCTTTTTCAGTTTGTCTATTTTACTTTTTGGAATTATAACTACTTCATTTATAACAGTTTCCATCTTATTCATTTTCAGTAAAATATGTTTATCAAAATCCGAAACTTTTACCAAATGAGATATTCTATCATAACCTTTCTTCACAAAACGAAACTCATCCGAAATATTTGCAGTTATCTTAAACTCCCCATTACTGCTGGTATACACCTGCTCTTTGTTTCTCATGTTAATTACCAGAACCTGCTCCAGCGCTATCCCTTCTTCTGTGGTTACCTTTCCAGAGAAAATTTGCTGAGCAGAAATCCGAATCGTAAAAAAGAAAATACAAAATAAAATTTTCAGCTTTTTCATTGCCCTAAAACAAATATCGCAGGAATTTTATGCAAATCTATTTCTTCTTTCTGCCATTCCTTTATGGGAAGTGTTTTTATAAATTCTTTCTCTGGATTGTTAATATCCGCCGCTATGCAGAGAGCTGTCTGTGGTGACAAAAACCTACACAAATCCTCCAAAAGCCTTTGGTTTCGGTAAGGCGTTTCCATAAAAATCTGCGAATATCCTGTTTCCTGCACTTGTTTTTCCAGCTGTCGGATTTTATTTTTCCGCTCATCCTTATCTATCGGAAGATAGCCATGAAAAGCAAACTGCTGCCCATTAAACCCACTGGAAATCAGCGCTAAAATGATAGAACTCGGGCCATTCACTGGCACCACTTTGATGCCGTTTTTATGTGCCCACTTTACCATAATATTCCCTGGGTCTGCGATGCACGGCAGCCCCGCTTCCGAAAGCAGCCCAAAATCCGTCCCTTTTTTCATCAATTCTTGGGCTTCCTTTAAATCCGAAGTTTCTGAATATTTGTCCAGCAGAAATAATTTCAATTCGGATTGTTTCTTTTCAGGAGCGAAAAACTTGATGACTTTTCTCGCCGTTTTTTCATTTTCCACGAAAAAATAATCCAAGTTCATAATATATTCCTTAACAGCAGGAGCAAAATACTCAATCGGCGAATTTTCCGATAAATAGGCAGGAAGTAAAAATAGCATAATATTGTGTATCAACTGATTAAATAAAAAAAGAATTTTTCAACCAATCAAAGTTAAAAAATTCCCTTTGCGAATTATAAAATTTAATATACTTTAACTATTGTTTTCAGGCCAGTAGTGACTGTCTGGATACTCTCTCTTCCCGAAAATAGCAGTCCCCACACGGATAATCGTAGAACCCTCCTCTATTGCCGTTTCCAAATCCCCGCTCATCCCCATGGACAGCTCCTTCATCTCTACATTTGGAATATTTTCGGCTATGATTTCCTGCTGAATTTTCTTCAATAATTGAAAACATTTTCTAACTTCTTCTATTTCAGCACTAAACAGCCCTATGGTCATTAACCCTTTGATTTTCAACCTGTCTAAAGTCGCTACTTTCTTCACAAAATCCACCGCTTCACTTGGATCAAGTCCAAACTTGCTGTCTTCATAAGAAGTATTCACTTGAATCAAAACTTCGATGGTTTTATCCTCATATTCAAGGCGTTGCTGTAGTTTTTCAGCGGCATCCCAGCGGTCTAAACTCTCTATACACGCCACCTCTGCTTTTAGAATATCTTTAATTTTATTAGTCTGCAAATGCCCTATAAAATGCTTAGTATGAGGAACTTTCTTCAATTCTTCGTATTTATCTCTCAGTTCCTGCACTTTATTCTCACCTATCAAGGTTTCTCCTGTAGCCAGAGCCAGTTTTATTCTATCCGCAGGAACGGTTTTTGTCGCCAAAAGGAGTTTTACTTCTTCTGGATTTCTTCCTGCTTTTTTACAAGCCTCGGCCATTCTGCCTTTGATTTCTGCTATATTTTGTACTATTTCGTTCATTTTGGTTAATTTTTTCAAAGGTTAATAATTATTTATTCTGCTAATATAAGTTTTTTCTGTGTTTTTAGCAAAAGAAGGATTTTAACGAGTTAAAATCCTTCTTTTGTTCATAAAATAACTTTATTTATCTACGCAAATATTTTTTCCTTTAAATCTTTGATGTATTTCTTTACTTCTTTATCTATCTTAGAAAAATCTTTGATAGTATTGTAAGCATGCATCACTGTAGTATGGTCTTTTCCTCCCATTTCATTGCCTATTTTAGCATAGGTAGCATTGGTATATTCTTTAGAAAAATACATTGCTAATTGTCTTGGCAGGGCTATTTCTCTTTTTCTGGTTTTGGATAGAAGCTGTTCTTTGTGAATTCCAAAATAATCACAAACCACATCTTGTATCAGTGAAATACTTATCGTTTTATCCTTATTGGTTGCGATTTTATTGATGGTTTCTTTCAGTAAATCAAGAGTAAGGTCAGACTTATAAATCATGGAATGAGCTATAACTGAGTTAATTACCCCGATAAGTTCTCTAACATTAGATTTAACCTCCGATGCCAAAAAGTCTATTATATCCTCACTCAACTGGATACCATCTCGCTGAAGTTTGTTGCTGATGATTTTCTTTCTTGTAGAAAAATCTGGTGATTTTATCTCCACAGAAAGTCCCCATTTAAAACGGGAAACGATTCTTTCTTCGATATCTTGGATATCCACAGGTGCTTTATCTGAAGTCAGAACCACCTGTTTCCCATTTTGGTGTAAATGGTCAAAAATATGGAAGAATGTATCCTGTGTCGCTTTTTTACCTGAAAGGAACTGAATATCATCTATAATGAGGACATCCACCATTTGGTAAAAATTAGCAAATTCTGCTCTTTTTTCAGGATTTTTAGTATTCGCTACATTGATAAACTGCTGAATAAACTTCTCTGATGGGACATAAACCACTATTTTATCTGGAAATTTGTTTTTAACTTCCAGACCTATCCCATGAGCGATGTGAGTTTTCCCAACTCCTACTCCTCCGTGGATAAAAAGCGGGTTAAAAGAGGTCTGCCCTGGTCTGTCTGCAATAGCCTTCGCTGCTGTGAAAGCAAATTTATTACTCTCTCCTTCTATGAAGTTTTCAAAAGACAATGTAGGATTCAGATTTGATTCTACATTTACTTTTTTAATCCCAGGTATCGCAAAATGATTATTCCCTTTCCCAATGAAAGAAGGAGGCATTACTTCCTGTTTTTTAGGAGGTTGCAGATTTGTAGCCTTATAGGTCACTTCCTTTTTTTCTTTTTCCTGCCCTTTTTCTGCTACAGCATACCAAAGTTTTATTCCCTTACCAAAATACTTTTTCAGGGCTACAGAAAGCAAAGAAATATAATGTTCTTCTATATATTCTTTGTAGAAGTTGCTAGGAACTCCCAATGTAAGATTACCATCCACAAAAGACAATGGACGAACCTTATCAAACAATAAAGCAAAAGAATCCTCTAATTTTTTAAGGTCTGATCCTTCCTCTGAAGAGGCAAGATTATCCCGCATAAAAAAGAGACAATTCTCCCACATTGTTTCTAAATTCCTGTCCATTTATATCTTTGAATTTATGGTTAAAATTAATTTGATTTTTTTAGAAAATTTCTCATCGAAATTGTGTGTCGCAAATATGGAAAATTTAATTTTTAAAAAAAATTTTTGCTCTATTGGTTTTTTAAAAATATATTTGTATGAAGTTTAAATTTTTAACAAATGATTAACATAATACACTCATTACGAGTTCGTTACGGAGAAACCGACCCTATGAAATATGTCTACTATGGTAACTATGCTGAGTATCTGGAAGTTGCCCGAGTTGAACTTTTTCGTGCTATCGGAATTTCATACAATGAGATAGAAAAAAGAGGAATTTGGCTTCCCGTTTCGGAGTATAAAATAAAATATATCCGCCCTGCAAAATATGATGACCTGCTCTACATCCATACCAAAATCACAAAAAAACCTACTGCAAAAATAGAGTTTCATTACGAGATTTTCAATTCCGAAGGAGAAAAACTCACCGAAGCCTCTACCATTCTATTTTTCCTCGATGCGCAGACACAAAAAATCATCCGATGCCCTGATTTTCTAATGGATTTAATAGACAAACATTGGGAAGATGTTTAATGTATTCTAAATATTTTATTGATAAAAAACACTGATAAACAACCCATTGCATAGCACAAAATATCTTCCCACGAGAAATAATTTCCTATTATGATATAGGCTGGGCTTCCTTTTGGGAAGCCTAATTTTTCGGCGAGTTTGAAATACTGCAGCATTTCCACAAAAACCGCAAAAACAAAGACAAAAAATAGTAATTTGTTTTTATTCCTGCATTCAAAAAACGAGTTTATAAGTGTATAAACCAAAACCACCACCAAAATATCTCCCACAAAAGCCCTCACGAAATACCAGTCTTTCAGAATGGTAGCGATGGCTACTTCTACACTGAAAATCAGCAAGGAAAGGAGAAAATATTTTAAACTAAATCTAAATTTCATATCTCGTGCAAAATTAGGGTTCTTTTTGGCTTAATTCTTTTTTTTCTTAAATTTCATCTTTTTAAAAACATGATAAAAATCATGTTCTTATTTTTATTTAGTATAAATAAGATTTATTTATCTTTGCAAAAAATTTAATTTAATATTTATGAAAAAAGTATTTTTTAGTATAGCATTAGCTGCTTTGACAGTAGCTTCTTGTAGCAGAGACAATGATGATTCTACTCCAACACAAAATCAGGAGCAGACAAATCCAAATTTAAAATTGGTTAAAGACCTTGATGCCAGCAACGCTTCTGAATGGAAATACTTCTCCTTCTCAAAAGGGACAGCTGTTGATGTTGCAGACCCAGACAACAGCTCTGACTGGGATATCGCCTTTAAAGAATATAATGTAAGGACAAAAAATGGTGCTTTGAAAACCGAAAACAAGGATATGTCATCTGTAAAAGAAGCTCCAACATCAGGCTATACAGCGGATAAATCAAGATTGACCTTCGTAGGAAGAGGAATAGCAGAAGTTGTAAGTTCTCCTGTGATTTATACAGGTTTTTCAACTGCTTTTTGGAATAAAATGGAGCAATTTAATCTTTTCAAAGACTTAACTGAAGCTAAAAAAACAGAATTAAAAAATAATCTTATAAATGATAATGGCTGGCAGACTTTCTCATATCCTCCTTCTTTCACACAAAACAACTGGGTTTATATCGTAAAAACTGCTGATGGAAAAGCTGCTAAAATCCAATTAACAAGCTATAATCACAGCACCAAAAATACTACTGGATTTATCACTTTTAAATATCAAGTTGCAGACAGTAACAATAAATTTTAATTTTTAACCCCTTAAATACATAAAAAATGAAAGCAAAAAAAATATTTATACCTCTTTTAGCAGTAAGTCTATTCACTGTAACATCTTGTAGCAGAGATAATGACAATACACCTTCTTCAAATAATTCAAACAATAATGCTCAAACAAAAGAAGTAACTTTAGATACAACTGATAAAACTAACTGGAAATACTTCTCTTTTGAAACAGGAACTGAAGTTACAGTTGCAGACCCTAAAACAAGTATGGAATGGGATATCGCATTTACTTCTTATTATGTAAAATTAAATGGAGGCGAGTCTGGAAATGGGCAAGGAGAAGCTATAAACACTAACAGCAAAGACTACGCATCTGTAAATCAAGCTCCTACTACAGGATATACTAAAGACATAAAAGGAACTATGCAAATAGGATATCCTCCAAAATCTCAGGAAGGAACATACTCTTCTATTGTTTCTGGAGGATTTGGTAACACAACTGGATATTTAAATATTTCTCCTAGCAATACAAGTGTTTGGCCTAGTGTTTATGCTCCAAATCAATGGGTGTATATCTTGAAAACAGCTAAAGGAAAATTTGTAAAATTCCAAGTGAACCACTATTATAACGATAGAGGTAAAGCAGGGTATCCTAAATTCAAGTATCAGGTTAGTTCAGATGGAAAATTCTAGTCGCTTTTTGTAGTAATCTTATTTTATAACAACATAATTGTGAATGGAATTGCCATATTTTTACGGCAATTCCATTTTTATAAATCAAGAAAAATTAAACATGTTAAAAAAAGCATTTTTTCTCTCACTCATAGCCACAGTTCCTCTCTATGGACAGCAAAAGACAAAAGAGAAAGAAACTGAAATCAAAGAAGTAGTCGTCACTGCCACCCGCTCACAAAAAAAACTGAAAGATGTCCCTATCACAGTGCAGGTGGTAACCGCTGAAGATATTAAAAAATCTCAGTCCACTGATTTCAAAACATTCTTGGAAAACGAATTTTCAGGTATCAATTTCACATACAATGGCGGAAGTCCTAATATCAACATGATGGGATTCGGTGGGAAATATGTTCTTTTCTTGATGAATGGCGAAAGAATGGCGGGCGAAACCTTTGATAACATAGACTACGACAGGATAGATATAGACAACATCGAACGGATAGAAATCATAAAAGGCGCTTCGTCTTCGTTCTATGGTTCCAATGCCATCGGTGGAGTGATCAACATCATCACCAAAGATTCTAAAAGTCCGCTGGACATCAATACTGGCTACCTCTACGACAGCAGCAGAGACCACAAATTAAATCTCTCCGTAGGAACGAAACAAAAATGGGGAAATCTCAGCATTTCTTCTTTCTACAAGATGAGAGAACCCTATATCATAAAAGACAGAATTTCCACCAATGGAGTTTATAACGAGCTGAATGTCGCTGGATTTACCAACTACGGAATCAATCCAAAACTGACATTTAACCTCAGTCCTAAAATAAACTTCAGCCTTACACCTGGCTACTATTTCAGTGAACGAAACCCAGGCACGCCAGCAGGCAAAATAGTCAGAGACCGATACTATAATTATAATTTAGGTCTAAAAACCAATATTAAATTTAATGATAATCAAAACCTCATCGTTTCAGGGACTTTTGACCGATACGACAAGTATGATTATTTCCGAAAAATCAAAGAAAAAGAAAAAAAATACGAAAACGAAGTCTGGAGAATCAGCTCTCAATACAACCAGAATTTATTTAAAAAACATACCCTTGTAGCAGGCGGCGAGGTGCTTTCGGAAAAACTACTGAACTTCATGTTCAAAAATGAAAGCACAGGAGGCAGGGAAAACGCCCAGACTTACTCCGCTTTCACACAGCAGGACTGGGTGATAAATCCCGCTGTAACGCTCGTTACAGGCGCCAGAATGGACTATCACTCCATTTTTAAACAATATTTCACTTTCCGCCTGTCAGGAATGTATAGATTTGATGAAACGATGACCATCCGTGCTGGATATTCAGGCGGGTTCCGTTCGCCTACGCTTAAAGAACTCTATACCAACTGGTTCCATCCTTGGGGAGGAGGATTC
>CAUQMH010000053.1:0-10470 GCA_963519075.1 uncultured Flavobacteriaceae bacterium | reverse complement strand
TATATGGTGTGTCTATGAACTCATATTCCTCTAAAATAGGCGCTTTGAATCTGATTTTGACAAAACCAGAATCTTTCTGTAGAATGTTTGAATTATAAATAACTCTGGAAGGGAAATTTTTATTCTTGTCTCTATTGACCTCCGTAAGGTCTTCTTCACAAGAATGCAAAACAAAAAATATAGCTACGGAAAAAACAGCAACTATATTTTTTTTGTATTTATTTATTTGAAATTTCATAAAAAGAAAAAACTAGTCAAAGTATTGTTTTTCAAACCATTTGTTGGCAAAGTTTATACCAATGGTGAAATTTAAGAAATTTTCTCTGATTAAATTATTTTTAACCGTTCCTCTTTGTCCTAATTCAATACCTAAATCCAAAGTGCTAAGTCTGGTAACATTGCTTTTTTGGAAAGGGAAAGATGCTCCGAATGAAAGCCCATATTGGTTGATATTCGTGCCTTGTACATTCAGATGACCTTTTTCATAGAAAGCCCCATAACGGTAAGTAACTCTTGAAAAATAATTTCTAAAATTATTGTAGTTAGGAAGATACCAGCCTCCTACAGATACTCTGTAAGCATTGTCATAGCTGTAAGATAGATAGCGTAGAGACTCTGCATTTTTGCCGCTTTTGTAGTCAAACTGACCAGACACAAACCATTTAGCATCGTGCCCGAATCCTACACCGAGGGATAATTTCTGCGGAATAGTATTGCTTGTGTTTTTGGATTCTTGTGCTACAATATCTTCATTAGACTTAGTAGTCCCATTTAGATAATAGGTGCTGTTTGTGTAAGTTGATTTAAAATCCGAAGTGTTTCCAAAAGTATAAGAAGCCCCAAGAGTTAACTTTTTATTATTTTTAAGTTTTTTCTGATAAACAGAACCTAATGTGAAATTAAAACTTGTAACACTTGATTCGTTTTCTATATTGCTTACCAAAGTAGTGTTTTCATAGGCTGTTTCTTGAACATCAGAAATTCTCCCAAAGTATAGATTGTTGGACAAACCTACTGAAAAACTAGGTGTAATGGAATACCCCACTCCAAGCTGAACAAGATTGATACCACCATCACCATGGAAATTTTGGACACCAGCAGTTCCATCTGGTAGAGATGTACTCTGTGTAATGCTGTAATCTTTTGAACTATATGGCTGATATCCTATCCCTAATTTTACCTTTTTAGAAAGAGGAAAAGCTAAGGAAATTCCTGAAAGATAGGAGGAATGTTTACCATATTTATTTCCATTATATCCAGATTTAAAATATTGGTTTTCGTTAGTCCCATGAAATCTTAGGGAAGTGATTTCCAAATTCTGGTTTGCTGCAGGGTTTTGAAAATTAAATTGATTGTTAAAATCCCAAACATAAGCAGCAGAAATCCCACCCATAGACCGAGTTTCCACAGAGTTATCATATTTGATATCTCCGATTCCGTAAGCTGCATAAGGAGAGTTTCCGATATTCTGAGCTGCTGCGTGTGAACCTAATGCTGCCACAAAAATTGAAACGACAATTTTCTTCATTCTTTATTTTTAAAATATTGCAAATATCTTAATTAATAATGAAAATCAAAAATTTATTTAATGTTAAAATATGTTATTTATGTTAAAATAGAAAAATTCTCTCCAAAAATACTATCTTTGGGCTATGAATTGGACTCAAATAATAGGACAAAAAAAACTGATAGAAATTCTTCAAGATTCCATCAACAAAGACAGAGTAGCTCACGCTCAGTTATTTGTAGGAGAGGAAGGCTATGGCGGACTTCCTTTGGTTTTAGCCTATGTACAGGAGCTTTTTAGAAGAGAGAACGAACATTCTGTTCCAAAGGTGGAAACGCTTAACCATGTTGACTTGCACTTTAGTTTTCCTGTTTTTACTAAAAATAATAACTCTCTGAGTAAGAACTTTTTTCATGAATGGAGAGAAATGATTTTGGCTAATCCTTATGCATCTATTCATGATTGGGGAGAGATTTTAGACGCAAATAAACAGTTACTCATTTCTGTAGATGAGGTTGAAGAATGGGGAAAAATTTTTAGCCTAAAAAGTTATGAAGGAGGAACGAAAATCCTTATTGTATGGGGGATAGATAAGATGAATCCTTCGGCTGCGAATAAATTTTTGAAGTTTTTGGAGGAACCACCAGAAAAAACAAAAATCTTCCTATTGACCAATAGTATAGAAAATATTTTACAGACCATTTTGTCCCGTTGCCAGATAATAGAAGTTCCAAGAATAGAGGACAAAGAGATTCAAAATGCGCTGCTCAGCCGTTATGAAATCTCCGAAGAGCAGGCAAGAGAAATAGCCTATCAGTCGCAGGGGAATTTTAATGTTGCTCAAAAAATAGCCGAAAAAGGCGGAGTAGATGATGATTTTGAGGAGTTATTCATCACTTGGGTGAGAAATGCTTTTCAGGCGAAGAAAAAGCCAGTCGTTCTGCGGGAAATTATCCATTGGGCGCGCGCAATATCCGAGTGGAATAGAGATAAACAGAAGGATTTTTTGAATTATTGTTTGGAAATGTTCCGTCTAGCTCTGATTCAAAATTATGGAGCCGATGAATTGGTTTATAAGAAACTGACTAAAAATAATTTTAATTGGGATGCCTTTTCTACATACATCCAAGGAGCAAATATAGAGTTGATTTTAGATGAAATCAATTCGGCAGATTTACATATTCAAAGAAATGCCAATTCTAAAATTGTTTGGACAGATTTAGGAATAAAATTGATAAGATACATTCATAAAGGATACTAAAAATAAATAAACTATGAGTAAAATTGAAAATCATTCAGTTTTTGGTAATTACTCCAAAACTGAAGACAAAGTAACAGCAGCATTGCTACAAATTTTAAAAGCAGGAGGGACAGAGTTTATTTCGAATTTTATTGGAAAAATTGACGATATAGAGTTTCCATCAAATGAAATCAATATTGTTACTCAAACTAAAGAAAATAATAATGTATATGATGGACTTTTAGAATGTGATTTTTCTTTTAGAGTTTTTATTGAGAGCAAAATTAAAAATAAAAATGTAAATGAGAAGCAATTAGAAGGGCTTATTGAAAATGCTAAAAGTGCTCCGAATAGCTATATTATTTACATTACTACTGATAATGAACCTCCTAAAGAATTAAAACAAAAATTTAAAGAGGTTGAACAGCTCTTTTGGCTTAACTGGGCAGGAGTAATGGAAATATTAAAAGATGAAGAAATACGCCCTAAATCTGAAATATTACCATTTTTAATCAATGAGTTTGAAAAATTAATTGATCATTTAAAACTAATTGACACTCCTGAAAACAGAGTACAAATAGCAGCAGGTAGTAGGGCTGAACCTATTGCTAAGAAATATCATTTTTATGCTTGTCAAAATAACAGAGGAAGGAAAGAAAGTGGTTATTTAGCTTTCTATAGAAATAAAGCGATTAAAACACTTTTTAAAATAGTAAAAGTAGAAAATGATGTAGATTTAAATGATAATGCAAAAAATAATGACAAGGTTCGTCAATACCTTGATGAAAAAGAGCCTAATTATCAAGGTGATAAGCGACAGTTTTATAAATTAAGAGAAGTAACTGTTAAAGATTTGGAGAGTTTAAAAATAGAAGAAGTTCCTGTAATCAATATAGTTCACGAAACTAGGGGAAGGGGTAAAGCCTATACAATGGGAGCTTTTCGTTATACCACGATTGGTAAATTTATAAAAGCAAAAACTACAGAAGAATTATAAAACATTATTATTTTACAACAAAAAAACCTCTTTCTAAAAAGAGGTTTTTTTATTTTTATAAAAGTCTGAAACTAAGCTTCTTTAGATTTAGCTTCTTCTTTTTTAGCAGGAGTTGCAGGAGCATCAGATACTACATCAAATTCGTATTCATGCTCTACATCTCTGTGAAGTCTGATTTTAGCAGAGAATTTTCCTAATCTCTTGATAGAGTTACCAGGGATTCTGATATATTTTTTATCAACATTTACTCCAGCATTTGCAAGAGCTTCAGCTAGGTTGATATTGTTGATAGAACCGAATAATCTATCTCCAGCACCTACTTTAGCAGCGATAGAAACAGTAGTTTTTTTCAATTGTTCTACGATGCTTTTAGCAGCAGCGATTAGTTTAGCTTCTTCTTCTTTTCTTGCTTCTAATGTAGCAGCAAGTTCTGCTCTGTTTTTAGGTGTAGCCAAAACTGCTAATCCTTGTGGAATAAGGAAGTTTCTAGCATAACCTGGTTTTACTGATACTGTGTCGAATTCAAGTCCTAAATTCTCTACATCTTTTTTTAGAATGATTTCCATTTTGTTGTTGTCCGTTTTGCGTTAGAATTATTTTAATAAATCAGCAACATAAGGCATTAATGCAAGGTGTCTTGCTCTCTTAATAGCTGCAGAAACTTTTCTTTGGTATTTTAAAGAAGTTCCTGTGTATCTTCTTGGTAAAATTTTACCTTGTTCGTTTACGAATTGTAGAAGGAAGTTAGTATCCTTGTAATCTACATATTTGATTCCGTATTTTCTAAATCTACAGTATTTTTTATCAGATTTAGTATTGATATCCAGCGGAGTAAGGAATTTTACTTCAGATTCTCCTCCTGCTGCGGCTTGTTGTGCCATTTCATCTATTGCCATTTGAATAAATTTTTAAAGGGTTAATAAATTAAGCTTTTTGAGATTTTAGTTTAGCTCTTCTTGTAACAGCGTATTCTACTGCGTGTTTGTCAAGTTTAGTAGTAAGGTAACGGATTACTCTTTCATCTCTCTTGAAAGCTAATTCTAGGTCAGCTACTACTGCTCCTTCTCCTTTGAACTCTATCAAAGTGTAGAATCCATTTTTCTTTAATTGGATAGGGTAAGCCAATTTTCTAAGTCCCCAGTTTTCTTTTGCTACAATTTCGCAATTGTGCTCCTTTAAAAGGTCTTCAAATTTTCTCACTGCTTCCTCCACCTGAGAATCAGATAGAACGGGAGTTAAAATGAAAACAGTTTCATAATGATTCATAATGTTGAAATATTTATTTAATTAGTTTGCAAAAGTATTGCTTTTTTTTGAACTGTGCAAATTCATTGCTAAATTTAATGATAAATAATTGTAAATAGATACATTATTAAATTCACAGATTACATCATTAAAGTATTCATTTTAAGCATAAAAAACAAACTAGTCCTCTTTTGAGGGCTGGCTGTTGGTTAATGGATGATTATTTAAAATCTTTATCCGTTGCTTTATTGATTTCATAGGATTTTACATCAGAGTTCATTTCTATACCACCCACATTTTGGCTGATTTTGAAAGGAAGTTTCACTCCAGAAACCTCCTTGTAATCGGAGTAGTAAGTAGGAACTATGACTTCTTGTCCTTGCATTTTCTGTGTTTGGGATTCACCTACTTTTAGCCCAGTTTTTACGCTGTAGAAGTAAGTTTTATTTCCCTTTTTTATGGCATAAACTTCTTCTCCGTTCACATTTTCAATGCCTCTTAATGTCGTATTTTTAGCATTGAAAGTCAGTTCTGGGAAGATTTCTTTATTTGCAGCCAACTCTTCTTTTAGTTCTGCTGGTAGAGGCTGTTTTTGTCCTTGTGCCATGATGTAGCCGTCCTTTCCATCAAAAACGATTTTCTGCATACTCTGTCCCATCATTTTCATCTCTACAGATGTTTTTCCTCCTTTTGCAGCTAAAGTAATGGTTTCTATGGTCATTCCTTGTACTGTTGCAGAAGAATTCATCTGTAATGAATTGATTTTCTCTACATTTGCTTTTCCTCCGATAGTAGCGATGTATTTCTGTCCGACGGATTCAGCGGTAACGCCCGTAGCTATTTTCTTTGTTTCTGGTCTGGAAGCGGGATTCGCAAATTTGTCAAAGTATTTCACAGGATAGCCTAACTTCTCTAAACCTTCTGCGATTTCAGCACCTTTTCCAGCTACGAAAATTCTACTTTGGTTAGGAAGGATATAGGCTTTTGCAGCAGCAGAAACATCGGAAGTAGTTACTTTGTCTATGGATTTTAGATAATTAGCATAGAAATCAGCAGGAAGGCTGTAAAGTCTTTCATTAAGAGCAAACCTTGCGATAGTTTCAGGTTTTTCTAATGACATGATGAACTCTCCTTTTAGTTTTGCTTTTGCGTTGGCTAATTCTTCAGGTTTTATTTGAGAAATGCCTTTTAGTTCGTTCATGAATTCTACAACAGCCTTGTCTGTCACTTCATTTCTTACACTTGCATTAGCAGAGAAGTATGGGCTGTATTTGTTTGTAGAAAGATGAGAATAAGCTCCGTAAGTATAGCCGTTTTTCTCACGAAGATTCATGAATAATCTTGTTTCAGCGCCTCCAAGAATATGGTTTGCAATCACTCCACTGAAATACTGCGGGTCTTTCATCTGCAGCGTAGAAATGTTTCCTACACGGATAACGGACTGCACGGCTGTAGGCACATCTACGATGTTGATTTCCGTAGCAGGTAGATTTTTAGCAGGTTCTACTGCAGCGAATTTAGTTCCAGATTTTTTCCATTTTCCGAATTCTTTTTCTACTAATTTTTTGATTTCGGAAGTTTTTACATCTCCTACAATCACTAAATAAGCATTATCTGGTGCATAGTATTTTTTATAAAAATCCTGAACATCTTTCAGCTGGATTCTGTTGATGCTTTCTTCTGTTACAAATTCACCAAGAGCTGTGTTTTTACCATAAGTAAGCGCATTATCAACTCGTCTGGCAATTTCACCAGCATCTTTTTCTTTTGTTTTTAATCCCTCGATGGTTCTTTCTTTGGATTTATTCACTTCCTCCGCAGAGAATTTTGGATTAACAACAGCATCCGCCATTAGGCTGATAACCTGCGTAGAGTATTTAGAAAGGGTATTAGCTCCTACTCCTTGTGGGTAAAAACTAAGACGAGCACCCAAGAAATCAATTTTTTTGTTGAATTCCTCCTTGCTTAGTTTGGTAGTTCCTGTACCAAGCTGGTCAGCCATGATTTCTCCAACTCCTACAATATTTCCTTCGTAAATAGGAGGTCTGTCCATAGTAAGCTGGATATTTACTCTTGGTAGTTTGTTGTTTTCTACTACCAGTACAGTAAGCCCATTTTTAAGTTTAAAAGAGTTGGGTTTTGCAATGTTGATAGCAGGTGTAGGGCCCGGTTTAGGCATTGCATTGATGTCAATATTTTGTGCATAGACCATTCCTGAAAATAGGAATGCGGCCGCGATATATTTAATGTTCTTCATTGGTCAATTATTTTTTAGGTAAGTAGTTAATGATAGCTCTTTGGTTGCTGTTCAGGTATTTTTTAGCAGCGTTTCTCAAATCTTCTCTCGTGATAGAGCGGTAGATGTTGATTTCTTCGTTAATCAAGTTGGTATTTCCTTTTAGTAAATAGCTGTCTGCTAATGTGTCAGCAATACCTTCCACAGAAGAGTTAGCATTTACGAAATTATTTTCCATTTGATTTTGAAGTTTTTGATAATCTTCCTCTGAGATTAAATCTGTCTGAAGTTTTTTGATTTCAGCATCGATGTCTTTTTTCAAAATATCTTTTGAAGTATTTCCCATAGGAATAGCGAAGAAAGCAAAGATACTATGGTCTACTAATCCAAGGTTGAAAGCCTCTACAGCCAACGCTTTTTTCTCATTATCTACTAGTTTTTTATAAAGAACAGAAGATTTACCTTTGCTTAGGTAGTTTCCCAGCATGCTTAGAATGTAGGCATCTTTCTCCTTTGCGGCAGGTGTTCTGTAAGCGAAGATATAGGCAGGAATCTGGATGTTAGCATCATATACAGTTTCCTCAAACTCTTGTGTGATAGGAGTTTCTTTAGGGAAATTACGCATAATAGGTGTTCCTTTTGGGATGCTGCCAAAATATTCGTTAATCCATTTTTTAGTCTGCTCTGGTTTGATGTCTCCAGCGACTACTAAAGTGGCGTTGTTAGGAATGTAATATTTCTTAAAGAAAGCATTGAATTCTTCTAATTTTGCTGAATTTAAATCCTCTATAGAACCGATAACAGTTCCTTTATAAGGGTGTTTTTTGAATAAAGTAGTAAGTATAGCATCTACAAGTTTACCATAAGGCTGGTTGTCCATTCTTAGCCTTTTTTCTTCTTTTACTACTTCTCTCTGGGTATCTACTCCAATCTGGTTGATAACAGGGTGTCTTAGTCTTTCAGCTTCCATCCAAAGCCCAAGCTGTTCGTTATTAGAAGGGAAAGTTTCATAATAATAAGTACGGTCAGGGCTTGTGTTTGCGTTGTTAGAACCTCCGTTAGAAGATACTAATTTGAACCACTCGCCTCGTTTGATGTTTTTAGTTCCTTCAAATAAAAGGTGCTCAAAAAAGTGTGCAAAACCAGTTCTCCCAGCAGCTTCATCCTTTGCACCCACATGATACATTACCGAAGTGGTCACCACAGGAGCAGAATTGTCTTGGTGTAAAATTACATGTAATCCGTTTGGCAAATCATATTCTTCAAACTTGATTTGCTGCGCATTAAACAGCATTGTGAAAGAAGCTGCCATTGTGATTGATAGAAATCTTTTTCTCATAAAAATTTAAATTTTACTCTATTAGTATAAAAAATCACGAAATGTTACAAAATTAACAAAATTTTTTCTTAAAAAGTGTTTTTCTTTCATAATCCAAAAAATAATTAGAAGAAAGAAAAGAAAAAATAGTTTAAATTTGTGGGCTTAATTTGTTCAAAAATATGGATTACCTAAAAGGATTAAATAATGCCCAATATGAAGCTGTGACCACTCTGCAAGGGCCTCTGATGGTGCTTGCTGGAGCAGGATCTGGGAAAACACGTGTTCTTACAATGCGTATAGCACATCTGATAACTAATGGAGCAGATCCTTTTAATATTCTGGCGCTTACCTTTACCAATAAGGCTGCCCGAGAGATGAAAGAGCGTATCGCAAAGGTGGTAGGGAACAGTGATGCGAAAAGCCTTTGGATGGGAACTTTTCACTCTGTTTTTGCGCGAATTCTGAGGAGTGAGGCTCATTATCTTGGTTTTCCATCTAATTTTACTATTTATGACACTCAAGACTCTCTCAATGTGTTGAAAAAAGTCTTGAAAGAGATGAATATAGATTCAGATTTGTACAAACCAAAGAAAGTGCAGGGCAGAATTTCTCAGTATAAAAATAATCTGATTACAGTAAAAGCCTATTATAACAATCCAGAACTGATGGAAGCCGATGAACGGGCTAATATGAAGCTGATGGGGCAGATTTATCAGAAATATGTAGAAACCTGTTTTAAGAACGGAGCGATGGATTTTGATGATTTGTTATTGAGAACCAATGAGTTACTAACGAAGTTTCCAAAGGTTTTAGCGAAATATCAGGATAGATTTCGGTATATTTTGGTGGATGAGTATCAGGATACGAACCATTCTCAGTATCTGATAGTGAAGGCTTTAGCTTCTAAATTTGAAAATATATGCGTGGTGGGGGATGATGCGCAGTCTATCTACTCTTTCCGTGGGGCGAATATTCAGAATATTTTGAATTTTAAAAAGGATTATCCCGATGCGAAAATCGTTTCATTGGAGCAGAATTACCGCTCTACACAGAATATCGTAAATGCAGCTAATGATTTGATTTCCAAAAATATAAATCAGTTTGAGAAAAATGTATTCAGTGATAACGAAATCGGAGAAAAGATAAAAGTTTACCGCTCTTTATCTGATGCAGATGAGGCGAACTTTGTGGCGGGAAATATCTGGGAACAGCATAATTTTAATCATAAAAAATTTAATGATTTTGCTATTCTATATCGTACAAACTCCCAGACCAGAGCCTTCGAAGATGCTTTGAGGAGGAAAAATATTCCTTACCGAGTGTATGGCGGGCTGTCTTTTTATCAAAGAAAAGAAATAAAGGATTTGCTGGCTTATCTCAGACTTTTGGTTAATGAAAATGATTCAGAAGCTTTGCTCAGAGTTATCAATTATCCGATGCGTGGGATAGGAGAGACCACGCAGAATAAACTCATTGTTTATGCCGATTCGATAGGGCAGTCTATTGCTAATGTGCTGGATGCTCTGCCGTTTCACGCACCGAATTTAGGAATAAATAATTCAGCTCTAACCAAACTGAATGATTTCTGGCAGATGATGAAGGCTTTCCAAGTGATGCTGAAAACGGAAAATGTCTATCAAGTAGCGATGGAAGTGGCTAAAAAAAGTGGTCTGATAAAATCCTTGAAAGAAGACCAGACGCCAGAAGGCATCTCACGGGTGGAAAATATTCAGGAATTGATGAACTCCATGCAGGGTTTTATAGATGAACAGCAGCAGCTGGAAGATGGCGATCCAAGTTTGTCTAATTTCCTAGAAAATATAGCCTTATCATCTGATACACAGGAGAATGATGAGGAAGGCGATAAAGTCTCTCTGATGACAATCCACCTATCCAAAGGGCTGGAATTTCCTATTGTCTACAT
>CAUQMH010000052.1:0-10840 GCA_963519075.1 uncultured Flavobacteriaceae bacterium | reverse complement strand
ACTAATGCCATCAAGTGGGTCTTCCCCTCCGAGCATAAATTTTAAAACAGGTCCATAATGGCGAGGCTCTTGCTCAGGATAAACCTTCAATAAAGCCTCATCTATAGCATCCCAGCCTACTGAATCAGTCTCTTCAAATTTCGCTTTATATTCTTCTTCTGTGTATCTCATTTTGTTTAATTTTATTTATAATTAGTTATTTTCTTCTGCTTCTTCCATTAGTTTTAAATAAGTCAAATATCTCGATTCCAAAATTTTCCCTTCCTCTAAATGGGCTATAACAGAGCATTTTGGTTCATTGATATGTAGGCAGTTATGAAACTTGCAGTTCTTCCCTTCCTCAAATATCTCTGGAAAAAAATGCTGAATTTCCTCTTTTTCTATATCCACCATCGCAAACTCACGCACCCCTGGCGTGTCAATAACACTTCCGCCAAAACTCCAAAAATGCATCTGCGCAAAAGTAGTCGTATGTTTTCCTTTGAGGTGCGCCTCTGATATTTCGCCTGTTTTCAAATCAAGTGTCGGCTCCAGTGTATTCACCAAAGTAGATTTTCCACGTCCCGAGTGACCAAAAAACACCGAAACTTTATCTTTCAAAAGGTTTTTCAAGGTTTCTATATTTTCTCCTGAAACAGAAGAAATTTTCAGGGTTTCGTAGCCTATATTCTGATAAAGCTGTTGGAGATATTCCAAAAGTTCCAATTCTTCAGCGTTAAGCGTATCTATTTTATTAAATAAAATCAAAGGCTGAATGCTATAAGCCTCACAGCACACCAAAAAACGATCCAAAAAGCCGAGCGAAGTTTCAGGAAATTTCAATGTAAAAATAAAACACGCCGTGTCTATATTAGAAGCGATAATGTGGGCTTCCTTGGAAAGATTGACCGATTTTCGGATGAGATAATTTTTCCTTGGTTCTATCTTCGTAATCCACGCAACATCAGAACTTTCCAGCTCAAATTCCACAAAATCTCCCACCGTCAGCGGATTGGTAAGCCTTGTTTTCAGGAGTTTAAATTTCCCTCGTATTCTCGCCTCGTAGATGGTGTTTGTTGCAATTTCCTGCACTTGGTACCAGCTACCTGTTGATTTTATAATTAGTCCTTTTTTCAAGAAAATATTTTTTAGTTTTTTTAAGTAAAATCAAATTTCATCAAATCTTCCAAATCCCTCAAAACTGGGTTGATTTCAGCAAATTTATCAAAAATTTTCCGCTTCGTAACCACTTCCCTTTTCAGACTGGTGTCTGCTTTGTAGAGGATTTCTATTTTGAAATTATTTACTTTGTGTTTAAAGTGATTGAAAAAATCTGCTCGAACTCTCTCAAATTCGTGCTTTGCACTATCCGAAGAATACAATACTTCTATCTGGTTTTCATCTGCTTTACGAAGCTGGAAGGAGCTTATCGCATTATACGCCACTACATCACTCACTGAGAGATCTTTTAGGAAATTGCGCCATTCATTTTGCAGGTCAGTATCCGTGAAATGATGGTCAGGAAGGTTTTCTTCCGTTTCAGAAAAAAGATTTTGTTCATCTTCCTTTTCCTTCTTTTCCATATGTTTTTTAATGGAAAATTCTGAAGATTCCTTTATATTTCTGCCTATTGGCTGGGCAGCTTTTTTTACTTCTAATTTTGTGATTTCCTCTGTTGTAAGAGTTTTCGGCGCGGGAGTTTCGGATTTTTTAGGAACAGGTTCTCGTAGTTTTTCTACATCACGAAACGGCGGAACCAGTATTAAGAACTTTTTTTTTTATCCATATCCACAGAGGTAAGGCTGGCAAGCTGCATAAGGGCAATCTCCACCGTAAGGCGTGGATTTTTGGAGTTTTTATAGTTGATATCCGCATGGTTGCAGATTTCTATCGCATCGATGAGCTGCTGCGCTGTCCATTTTTGGCTCTGTTCAGCGTATTTTGCTTTGGTATTTTCGCCAATTTCTATTAAAGCCAAAGTGGAAGGATTCTGCGCCAGCATCAAATCTCTGAAATGACTGCCAAGCCCAGCGATAAAGATATGTGGGTCAAAACCTTTTTTAACAATCTCATCGAATTTCGCTAAAATAGCAGGAATATCATTTTCTTTCGCTAAATCAGCCACTTTCAGATATTGGTCATAATCCAGTATATTGAGAATTTCGGCAGCGTTTGCAAGAGTAATATTCTTCTGCGAAAAAGTAGTCAACCTGTCAAAAATAGACAATGCATCACGCAAAGCGCCATCCGCCTTTTGGGCAATAAGAAACAGGGCGTCATCTTCGTAAGCTATCCCTTCTTTTTCGGCTATTTTCTTTAAATGATTTTGGATATCCTCTATCGTAATTCTCTTGAAATCATAGATTTGGCAACGAGAAAGAATCGTTGGGATAATCTTATGTTTTTCCGTAGTCGCTAAAATAAAAATAGCGTGTGCTGGTGGTTCTTCCAGTGTTTTCAGAAAAGCATTGAAAGCCGCCTGAGAGAGCATATGCACCTCATCTATGATGTATACCTTATATTGCCCTACCTGCGGTGCAAAACGCACTTGGTCTATCAAATGCCGAATATCATCCACCGAGTTATTAGACGCGGCATCTAATTCGTAAATATTAAACGCGAAACCTTCTTCATCAGTTGCTCCTGATTTTTCATTGATTTTTCTCGCTAAAATCCTTGCGCAAGTGGTTTTTCCCACCCCACGAGGCCCACAGAAAAGCAGAGCCTGTGCAAGCTGATTATTCTCTATGGCATGTTCCAATGTATCCGTAATATGAGACTGCCCCACAACGGAGTCAAACTCCTGCGGACGATATTTTCTCGCTGATACAATGAAATTTTCCATTTGACAAAAGTAATTATTTTTTTTGTTTGAGGCAATTATTTTTTATTTACACTTGCCTATAATAGTATCTGGGTGGTAAAAATCCCCATACTTATCATAATATCTTATCACTCCTATGGTTTTAAGAGAATCATTCTTACATTTTTCCTTATAAAAATATGCAATTCCCCTTTCTTCTTGGTGTAAATCTAAAAAATGTGAGCTCGTAGGTCCTCCATCATCTTCCTCATGGGTCAAGAAATATTCTGTATCCCATGAATATTCATAAATTTCTGTATGCTCTGTTTTTTGGCTTATTAGATATTTTTTTAGTTCTTCTTTCAGCAAAGAATCGTTTTTGGGTAAATTTTTAACTAAAACCAAATTCATTGTTTCAGATTGATAAAATTCTATTTCTTTCTTCTTACAAGAAAAAAAGAAAAATCCTATCAGAAAAACAATATATAATTTCATCTAAATTTAGCTCTTGAATTGGTACTTTCTCGCTCCATAAGAAAGTGGATTTTCTCTCTCAATCTCCACTAACCCAAAGCCTTTATAATTAGGATTTACGGAGGTTTTCAGCTGTTTTCTATGGAGTTTTTCATAAGTTGAAAAATCCACCACTTTTCTATTCCCAAGGGTTTCAAAAAGCTGCCATTTTTCCACAACGGATTTCCAGTTTTCATTTATTTTCCCTGAAAAAACCTTGGATTTAGAACCGCTTCCATAAGCCAAAAAGCCTAATTCTTTCCCTGAAAGTTCTTCTTCCCTATCAAAAGACACCTGCAATGCAGACAGCAGCGCCATAAAAACAGAGGCTGTATAGAGGTTTCCTATCTCGGAGCTTGCTCTCTGTGACGGCTCTATTTTTTGTTTTATAAAATCCATATATTCTTCAGACTTGGCAAGGGCTTTCTTCTCTTCGTCAGTCGTATAAGGCAGGTTGTTTTCTATGCTGTACAATTCTGTGAAAACCCTCTTCCCATGGAATGCATACGGCAGGTGAAAAATCAGATAATGCCAGTTTTCATAAGGTTTCACCAAAGAATTTTGAACCTTGTAATGTTCATAGGCTTCCCTAATTCTATTTTGGTAGCATTGATTAGAATACTGCCCGTCAAAAACTGGTTCATCAGAGAAAATCTCCATTTTATCTGGTGCTGTTTCTGGTGCGTTTTTGAGGTCAGATTTAGCAATTTCTCTTCTTGGTTTAAAGAAATCAAAAACACTCTCTGTAGCTACTCCCCATTTCCCTTCTATTTCCAGCAAATTTGGTTTCGCTGAAATCAATAAAGCCACTGCGCCAGCACCCTGCGTATATTCGCCAGTTGATTTCAGTTCATATTTTGCATAGTCGGAGGCGATTACGACTGCTTTTTTATCGGGATTCACTTTCACAAAATCCAAACAAGTCTGCAATGCATCCACTCCGCCAATACAGGCAAAAGTCATATCCACCACATCACAATTCCCAAAACATCTCTCGCCCAGCACCTGCTCCACCATTTGGATTGCATAGGTAGCAGTAGGCTTTGCAGCATCCAAAGCGCTTTCCGTTCCCAAATAAATCCTTGCAATATCTTTGGGCTGGATATTATAGTCTTTTATGAGCTTCAGAAGAGCCTCCGCTGCGAAAGTTGCCGTATCTTCGTGCACATCAGGAAGAGCCATCTTGTGAAGCCCAAGACCTTTTTCCAGTTTAGCCGAATCTATTTCTCTATTTTCAGCTAACTCATTGATATTCAAATAGAGCGACGGCACATAGAAACTTGCCGCCTCAATTCCATATTTCATACTTTGATTTTCTGGTTTTTATTTTTTTCTTATTTAATTATTCTCTCCAGCACCCATTCTATCATCATTTTTTCAGACTTATGGTGGTCTGCTGCGAACTCTCCTCTTCTTCTGTTTGCAATCACATTATTAATAGTAATCGCCTTGTGTCCTAGTAATTTAGACATTCCATAGATAGCTGAAGTTTCCATTTCAAAGTTAGTCACTCCTAAATCATTCAGCACTTCCAAAAACTGGTCATCCACAGCTCTCAGTCTCAGCTGTCTTCCCTGCGGCGCATAAAACCCTGGGAAAGTCGCTGTATTTCCTACATATTTCGCATCTTTAAAATATTCATACTGACTCTCTGCCCATTCCGAGAAATAAAGCATCGGTTTTATCTTTTCGTATGGGAATTTCGCCAAGAAATTTTTGCTAAATTCATTCTCAAACTGATAATCTTTGTAAAAATGAAGAAGCCCGTCTAGACCTACCACATTCTGTGTAACCAGCATGTTATCCACCTCTACATCAGGATTTACACTTCCACAAGTTCCCATACGGAACAGCTGCAAAGATTTGTGCTCAGATTTAAATTCTTTGTTTTTCAAATCAATATTCACCAAAGCATCCAGCTCATTCATCACGATATCAATGTTTTCCGTACCGATACCCGTAGACATTACCGTGATTCGCTCTCCTCTGAGCGTTCCTGTATGTGTGTAAAATTCTCTTTTATTTTTCTTAATTTCTACTTTATCAAAATATTGTGAAACCTTCGGAACACGGTCTGGGTCACCCACCAAAAGAATTTTTTCTGCGATATCTTCTGGCTGAAGATTAAGGTGATATACACTTCCATCTGGATTTAAAACCAATTCTGAGGCTGCTAATTTATTTACCATAATAATTTTCTTTTTTTATTTAATTTTAAATTTAAACTTCCCAAAGGTAAGGAATTTTATTGATTTCCTATCGATAATGTTCTTTTCTGAGGCTTTATCCTCCTACTCTCTTGGTTTTGTAACCCATATCAGAGAGAATTTTCATGATTTTATCACGGTTATCTCCTTGGATGATAATCACGCCGCCTTTCTCCGAACCACCGATTCCCAGAGTAGTTTTTATTTTTTTGGAAATATTTTTCAGTTCTTCCTCACTGCCTTCGAAGCCTTCTATCAAAGTAACAGGTTTCCCATTTCGCCCTTTTTTTTCGTATTTACAGATGAGCGGCTCTCGCTGCTGGTGTTGTTCTTCGGGCATCTGAAAGTCCTGCTCTACATGGTCTGGAAAAAGATTTTTCAGCTGGTCTCGTAAATCCATAATCAAATGTATTATTTAATAAAAAACTCTCATCAGTGTGAGAGTTTTTTGTTTTTGTTTTAAAACTATTTTTCGTTTGTTTTATCCTCTTTTTTCTCTGGTTTTGGAGGTTTTGGTAAAAGAACTTTTCTAGAAAGTCTCATTTTCTTTCTGTCATCATAACCCATGAATTTCACTTCTACTTCATCGCCTTCTTTATATGGTACTTTTTCTGTTCTTTCCCATGCTATTTCAGAGATATGAAGAAGACCTTCTGTTCCTTTAGCCAACTGGATAAATGCTCCGAACTCCATTACTTTAACAACTTTCCCTTTATAAACTTCGCCAATCACAGGCACGAAAGTAATCTCGTTAATCTGAGCCACTGCCGCATTTATTTTTTCTCTATCCGTTCCAGAAATCTCTATATGTCCTATTTCTCCTCTCTCTTCTATCGTGATTACAGTATCTGTATCTTTCTGCATTTGCTGGATAATCTTACCACCAGGCCCGATTACCGCACCGATGAAATCTTTCGGAATCTCCATCATCACAAGTTTTGGAGCGTGAGGTTTCACATCTGCATTTGGTCTATCTATAGTTTTCAGCATTTCGCCTAAAATATGCATTCTACCATCTCTTGCCTGCATTAGGGCTTTTTCCATGATATCCATGGTAAGTCCTTGGATTTTGATATCCATCTGACATGCCGTGATTCCCTCAGCAGTTCCTGTTACCTTAAAGTCCATATCTCCAAGGTGGTCTTCATCTCCTAAAATATCGGAAAGCACTGTCCATTTGCCAGATTCTTTATCCGTAATCAGTCCCATTGCAATTCCTGAAACAGGCTTTTTCATCTGAATACCAGCATCCATCAAGGCCATTGTTCCAGCACAAACCGTTGCCATAGATGAAGAACCATTAGATTCTAAAATATCCGAAACTACTCTGATAGTATATGGAGTTTCCTCTGGAATCATCACTTTTAAAGCTCTCTGAGCCAAATTCCCATGTCCAATCTCTCTTCTGGAAGTTCCTCTCAATGGTCTCGCTTCCCCTGTAGAGAACGGAGGGAAATTATAGTGAAGGAAGAATCTCTCATCATGCTGAGAAATTACAGAATCTATTCTGTTCGCATCCAATAGAGAACCCAATGTCACCGTAGTCAAAGACTGAGTTTCTCCCCTTGTAAAGATAGAAGAACCGTGAGCCGCTGGAAGGTAATCCACCTCACACCAGATAGGTCTTATCTGCTGATTATTTCTACCATCTAGACGGATGTTTTCATTTAAAATCAACTGGCGAACCGCCTCTTTCTGCACATCATGGAAGTAGATTTTTGCTAAAACCTCTTTTTCTTCCAATTCTTCTTCTGTATATTTTTCTAAGAACTCATCTACCACCGCGCTGAATTTATCACTTCTCTCGTGCTTTGCAGATGGGTCTTTTGCTATATCATAATATCTTTGGTAAGCATAATCCCAGATTTCCTTTCTCAGCTCTTCATCATGAGTTTCGTGGCAGTATTCTCTCTTTGTTTGAGCTTTTTCTATTCTTGCAGCCAATCTCTCCTGAGCTTCTATCTGGATTTTAATTTCTTCATGAGCGAAAGAAATAGCTTCTATCATTTCCTGCTCAGTGATTTCGTCCATTTCTCCTTCTACCATTACGATTGAGTCTTTAGAAGCTCCTACCATAATGTCTAGTTCCACTCCACTTTGTAGAGTTTCCCAGCTTGGGTTAATACTCAAAACTCCATCTTTTTTAATCACTCTAACCTCCGAGAAAGGTCCATTAAAAGGTATATCTGTAATCGCCACCGCTGCTGAGGCTGCTAGCCCTGCTAAAGAATCTGGCATCACTTTTCCATCGTAAGAAATCAAAGAAATCATCACCTGAACTTCCGCGTGGAAATCCTCTGGGAAAAGCGGACGCATTACTCTGTCCACTAGTCTCATTGTCAATACTTCATCATCAGAAGGCTTAGACTCTCTTCTGAAAAAGTTCCCAGGAATACGCCCTGCTGCGGAGAATTTCTCTCTGTAATCTACTGTCAAAGGCAGGAAATCCACCCCTGGATTTGCATCTTTTGCGGCTACCACAGTTGCTAAAAGCATAGTTCCGCCCATTTTTACCACTACTGCACCATCAGCTTGTTTTGCTAATTTACCAGTTTCTATGGTAACTTCTCTACCGTCTTTCAGTACGATAGTTTCTGTAATTGCTTGAGGTTTATTATTCATAAAATTTAATTTTTACTCCGAAATTTCTACTTTCGGACACCTGCGCCACTTCTTTCGGCAGGCATATTGTTAATACTCTACTAATTTTCGTATGCAAAGGTAAGTTTTTTTAAGGGAAAATTTACCATTTTATTTAAAAATTAAAAAAAGCAACCCAAAATACTGAGTTGCTTTTTTATATTATCTGAATTATTATTTTCTAATTCCAAGCTCTGCAATGATAGCTCTATATCTGTTGATATCTTTCTTTTTAAGATAATCCAGAAGTCTTTTTCTCTTACCTACCAATTTTACTAGTGATCTCTCAGTAGCATAATCTTTGTGGTTAGATTTCAAGTGTTGAGATAAATGATTAATTCTAAATGTGAAAAGAGCGATTTGCCCTTCAGCACTTCCTGTGTCCTGCGCAGATTTTCCATGCTTTGCGAAAAGTTCTGCTTTTACTTCTTTTGTTAGATACATTCCAATATTATTTAAATGATTATTATGTATGAGGCTGCAAATGTAAAAATTATTTTTTAATCACAAAAGTTTTTTCTATCTTTTTTGATAGGTATTTACAATAATATCAAAGTATTGGGGAGAATACATACCTGTCATATTATATAATAACTTTTCTCTATCTGAATAATTTTCAGGAAGTTGGATATAATTAAGTCGATTAGCCACAATATGCCATATTAACTCTGTGCAGTATAATTTCTCGTCATTATCAATAACTCCACGATGATCAAATGGTGTTTTTTTAGCCAAATATTTCTCAGCTTCTTCTACAATTTGTTTTCCTTGTTCTGCAGTAGTTCCTTTGGTTCTTACGACAAGGATTTTCTGAGGAGCAGAATAAACTAAAAATTCTTCTAATTTTTGTTCTTGCACACCATCAAAATCGCTGACATCAGAGGAAAGAGAATGGATAACATAACACTCATTATTTTTTTTATATAAAATCCCTGCATGAGTGACATCATAGGTGTTCTCATTCAAATTATCCGCGATAAAATCACTAAAAAAACCATATCCCCTTCTCAATATGATATCGCCTTCTGATATCTGCAACATATCTTTTTGTGATAATCTCGCCTGCCCTCGGTCTTTTATAACCTGTTTTTGCTCTTGTTTTCTATCAAATAAAAAAAATAAACGGTAGCCTCCAAAAAGAAATAAAAAGAAGCCTCCCAAAATCAATAAATACCTTATATTGAAATACTTAGGAGACATCAGTTTTATCTAATTTATCTTACTCTTCAACCGTAATAGCAGCTTCTTCAGAAGAATTTTCATTTAATTTTTCTTCTTTTTTAGCATCCTCTTTTTTGATGGTTACTTTCCACTTTCCATCTATTTTCTTCAAATCAAGAGCTCTTCCTTTTCCTTCTTGATCCATAGTATAATATACTCTCGCAGTATCTCCATCCTCTTCCACTTTGGTAATTGTAAATTTAGCTCCTTTTGCCTCCTCTTTAATTCTATTTTCAGCCAACCTACCCATTAAGTTAAGCAAGTCTGCTGTAGGACCATCACAATATTTCTTAGCCTCATCTATATTGCCCTTATTCAAAGCGGTTAGAAAGTCTGATGCTACAGACTTAGGCGAATTCCCTGAACATGCTACCATAAATAGCGATAAAATCAATAAAAGAAAATACTTTTTCATTAGTTTTGATAATTTGAAATTAATTCCGCGAAAATAGTGTTTTTTTTTATAAAAATCAAAATTTATACTGATAAAGATTTCATCGTATTGATTATTTAAAGTATCTTTGTGCGGAATATGAATCGGAAAAAATTTATACTATTAGGCATCACAGCTGGGCTTGTTTTGGCTGGCTGTTCTAGTTTTGGGAGTAAATTATTAGGCTACAAACCTGACTATAAATTAGGTAAGATAAAGAAAGTAATCTACTTCCAGCCCGCTGTTTTCCCTGAAATAGAAGAAATAAAACCTCCGACAAACCAAGCGTTTTTCAGCGCTGTGACTGACCAAATGAGCCTTTATAGTGGCAACATAAAAACCGTTCAAATGGATAGTTCTATGGACTATGATAATGTTGATACTGAATACATTAAAGAAGTCGGGAAGAATAACAATGCCGAAGCTATTATCGTCCCAAAAGTTAAATACTTCAAAGTAGGTATCGGTAAATATGTGTTTTCTAATCAAGTATTGGTAAGCCTAAAACTCTATGACAGCGACGGAAACCTGATAATGGAGAACCAATACGACACCTACAAAGGCAACGCCAGACTCACAGGAAAAGCCGAAAACTCCATAAAAGTGGGAACAAAAGGAGCTATCAAAGATTTGATAAAAAATCTACGAAAACTCAAAATGTTTTAAACAAAAATTCCGCTTACCAGCATAGAAATAACTCCTACAAAAATCCAGATTTTCAGCAAAATAGATACTGCAAAATAGTTTTTCTTGCTCTTATTTTTTAATAAAAATAGAATAAAAAGAAGAAAAATAATCGTAACTCCAAAATAATACGAATGCAGACCCAAATTCTGACTTGTCAATATAAATAATGAAAGAAAACTTGCCGATAAAAGCAACATCTGCACAAGTTTAGATGTTTTTTCGACTCCATAGACTATCGGAAAAGTCTGATATCCAAGGGTTTCGTCCGCTTCGCGACTGAGCAAATCCTTTATAATATCCATACTCAGCAGGAACAAGAACAAAAACACCGACAAGAGAAAAATCCCTATCGTAAAG
>CAUQMH010000051.1:0-10874 GCA_963519075.1 uncultured Flavobacteriaceae bacterium | reverse complement strand
AAGCCCATATTAAAGGCAAGCAGTTATTAGGCTTGGAACTACTTTCCAGTGTGTATATGCTTGCTATTCTTAATATGATTATGATGGGAGATGGTAGCTCTAACATTATCAATAAAGACTCTCTTGTTGATTTTGATGGAAACTATGGTTTTGGAAATACACAAGATAAATTCCCTGCCGATGCCTTTGTATTAAACCCTCCTTATTCTGCTACGGGTAACGGAATGAACTTTGTAGAGACAGCTCTTGATATGATGAGTAAAGGCTATGCTGCTATCATAATACAAAACTCTGCGGGAAGCGGAAAAGCAAAGGAAATCAACCAACGCATATTGCAAAATCATACACTTTTGGCAAGTATCAAAATGCCAATAGATTTGTTCATTGGGAAATCTAGTGTGCAGACCAATATCTATGTTTTTAAGGTAGGAGAAAAACACCATGCCGACGAAGTAGTGAAGTTTATAGACTTCTCCAATGATGGCTATACCCGAACCAACCGTAAAAAAGCCAGCAATAACCTAAAAGATACAGATAATGCACGAGGTCGTTATGAAGAATTGGTAAATCTTGTCCGTTTTGGAAAAAATAAACTTAATATTTTTACTGAAAAAGAATATTTTGAAGGAAATATAGATCCTACAAATGGTGCCGACTGGAACCAAACCGCACCCATAGATACCAAACCTACACTAGAAGACTTTAAGAAAACCGTGAGTGACTACCTCGCTTGGGAAGTCTCTAACCTACTAAAAAAACAAGACCAAACTAATGAACAGCTGGGAAAGTAGAAGCCCATTTAACACAAAAACTACAACAAGTTAAATGGGCTGAGTTTGAATTGCAGGAGTTATTTGAAAATTCTAATGGTGATTTTGATATTCAGAAAACACATATTAATGATTTAGGAGATTATGTAATAACAGCGGGGTTAAGTAATAATGGTATTTTAGGTAAAACAGATATTAAAGCAAAAATTTTTAATGCTAATACTATCACCATTGATATGTTTGGTAATGCTTTTTATCGTCAATTCCGTTATAAAATGGTTACTCATGCTCGTGTATTTTCTCTAAAATCTATTTTTAGCATAACTCAGAGACAAGGAATATTTTTATCAAGTGCGATGTACTTTCTTAAATATAATTTTGGTTATGAAAATATGTGTTCTTGGGCAAAAATAAAGCAAGAAAAAATCTCCCTTCCTGTAAAAAAGGACAGAGAAATAGACTTTGCATTTATGGAGGATTTTATCTCGCAGCTCGAGGCGTGCCGCCTCTCGCAGCTCGAGGCGTATTTATTAGTTACAGGACTAAAAAATTACACTCTTACACCCGCCGAAGAACAAGCCCTCACTGACTTCCAAAATGGAAAAGTGAAGTGGGGAGAGTTTAATTTAGAGAATTTATATGGAAAATCTACCAGAGGAAAACGCCTAAAAAGTGCAGATAGAATAAATGGTGATTTACCTTTTGTAACGGCAGGAGAAGCAGAAACCGGTGTTTCAGCCTTTATAGGCAATGATGTAGAAATATTTGCAGCAAATACCACTACAATAGATATGTTTGGTTCAGCGAAATATCGCAATTATAAATATGGAGGAGATGACCATATTGCGGTTGTACATACAGAAAAAATAAATAAATATGCAGCTATTTTTGTGACGACAGCAATACATAAATCATCATATACGGGTAAATTTAGCTATTCTCGTAACTTTTATGCAAAAGATGCAGATGAATTGAATATTTATTTACCTACTACCAATAATATTCCCGATTATTCAATGATGGAAATCCTCATTTCGGCAGTACAAAAATTAGTTATTAAAGATGTAGTAGAGTATGCCGACAGAAAGATAGAAGCCACCAAACAGATTATCAATAAATAATGGTTTTTTCTTTTTATATTTGTCAGATACTTGATGATTTAAGTTATAAATTATGGGAGATTTAAGTTTTGGAGAGATTTTCGTGATTTTTTTGGTCATTATGATATTTTTTGGACCGAAGAAAATTCCTCAGATAGCTCGTGAACTAGGGCAGGGGCTGAGAAAAATGCGTGGAGCAGTGGATGATATAAAGCAGGAAATCATGAAGGAAACAGAAGACAACCCTGTCTCTGAAATAAAAAATGAAATAGACAAAGTAAAGCAGGAGGCGGCCAATCTGATGCAGGAAGAAGATAAAAAAACAAAATAAATGATAGAGGTAATATCGCAGGATAAGGAGATTTTTCTGTATTTGAACAACTTGGGGAGTGCAGAATTTGATACCTTTTGGAAGTTTGTTTCTGGAAAATGGTCTTGGATACCGCTTTATGCTGGGCTGCTGTATCTTTTGTATCGTAATTATTCTCGTAAGGAGCTGGTTTATATTGTTTTAATATTAGCCGTTTCGGTGGTTGTTTCAGACCAAGTAGCCAATGTTTTTAAATATAGTTTGGAAAGGCTGAGACCCTGCCATGATGCTGAATTACAGCCGTATATGAGGATTGTAGAATGTGGAGGGCGCTATGGATTTTATTCCAGCCATGCATCCAATACTTTTCTTTTGGCGAGTTTTCTAAGTCCATTATTAGGGCATAGATATAGATTTTTGCCAATGTTTTTATTTGTTTGGGCTGGGGTGGTGAGCTATAGCAGAATTTACCTTGGGGTTCATTTTCCTTTGGATGTTTTGATGGGAACCTTTATGGGAATAATTATTGGCAAGGCTGGTGTATATGCTTTTAGAAAAATTAGTCATAAAAAAAAGGAGATTTGAGGTCTCCTTTTATTTTTTGTATTTTTTTTCGGATACTTTATTTCCATTTCTGAAAGTAACTATCTTTTCGGGCGTTCCATCTTTGGAATAATATATCCAATCGCCTATTTTTTTGAAATTAGCATCTGTAGGGCCTTTTGCGTTTATATTTCCGTTTGGATAAAATATCTCAAAAGAATCGGTAGCATTGTTATTGAGTTTGGCCTTACTCTGTATCGTTCCATTTTCATAATAAGAATGATAGTCTCCATGCATTTTGCCATCTTTATAGTTTATTTTCATTTCTACATTTCCATTAGGGTAGTAGGTGATATATTCTCCCTCCAAAACGCTCATATGATCGCGATAGACATAGTTTTCCTTTCCGCTGATTTTCCCATTTTTGGAATAATAAGTCCAAGTTTTTACTTTAAACCCTTTTTTAAAATATCCCTCGGCGCTCTTTGTTCCGTTTTCATAATAGAAAATCGCCTGTCCGTCTAGTTTTCCTTTTTTCCAATAGCAGGCTTCTTTGGTGTTTCCATTGTCATAAAACTGTTTGCAAAGTCCCTCTTGCTGCCCATCTTTGAAGCCGCAAGGTTTTTGTGCAAATAATAAATTAGCTGAAAAAACTAAACCCATGAACAATAATCTTTTCATAATTTTATAGTCAATTTTAGTTGTGTAAATAATATTTTTATTAATTTTGTTAGTCATTTTTATGAAGGATAATCAAAACATTGCAAATTTAATGAATTAAAAAAATATGAAAAAGTCTTTAATTGTAATAATTTCTTTTTTGTGTGCAGGTGAGGCGTTTTCTCAGAAAGACAGCTATTTTCCTCAGGTATTTTTTGACAAAAAACAAGCAGAAGCTCAGTTGGGCTACGGCAAATCTACCATAGAAGGGGTGGCTTTTACGAGAGAAAAAAGAAATGTGCCGCTTACAATGGGCATGGTAAAAGCAAAGATGGGAAAAAAACATGTTGCCAGACCGAATACAGTGATTATGCTTTTCCCTGTTACTGAGTATTTTACCGAGTTTTATAACCTTAGAAGAAAAATAGAAAGCAGTAAAAAGCAGGTTCTGATGTCCAAAGAAGCGTTTGCTGTCAGAAGGGAAGCCTATACAGATGACTATGGAAGATTTAAATTTGAGAATCTGAAAGTAGGAAAATATTATATAGAAACGATAGTGGATTTCACAGCAGTGGGAAGTTATAAAAAACAGACAGGGACATCCACAGCGTATAATGTATACGGGACTCCGCTCTATTCTACGCCGATATATGAAACATTTTTCTACGATTATGAAGACTCCCACCGAGAAAGCAAATTCGTAGAAGTGAAAAAAGATGGACAAGTGATAGAAATAAAATTATAAGAAGTAAAAAAGAGTGATTATTTCACTCTTTTTTCTGTTTAGTCTATAATCAAACCATCTTTCATGGTTAGCTTCCTGTCTGTGCTTTCTGCCAATATCGGGTTGTGAGTGATGATGACAAAGGTCTGATTATATTTTTCCCTCAAATCAAAAAACAACTGATGTAGAGAATCTGCATTTTTAGAGTCAAGGTTTCCCGTAGGCTCATCAGCAAAAATAATTTTAGGTGAATTTATCAATGCACGGATAACGGCCACCCTTTGCGCTTCACCACCCGAAAGCATTTTTGGTTTGTAATGGATGCGGTCTACTACATTTAGATCCTCGAAAAGCTGAATCGCTTTTTCTTTATAATCTTTTACATTTTTCCCAGCGATTCTTATCGGCATCATCACATTTTCTAAAGCTGTAAACTCTGGCAAAAGCTGATGGTGCTGAAAAACAAAACCAATGTTTTCGTTTCGGAATTTTGATAATTCTTTGTCATTCATTTTTAGGAAAGATTCTCCGAAAAGAAGGATTTCTGTTTCGTGTTTTTGAATATCCGAAGGCAAGTCCAAAGTCCCTAAAATCTGCAAAAGTGTGGATTTTCCAGCTCCAGATTCTCCTACGATAGAGACGATCTCGCCTTTGTGAATTTCTAAATTTACTCCTTTGAGAACTTCCAGCTCTCCATAAGATTTATGAATGTTTTTTGCTTTTATCATGTTTGAATTTAGCATAAACTGATTATGCCGAGGGCAAAGATAATAAACTTTTTAGTTTTGTGGATTTCTTTTTTTGTTTATAATTTTGCTTAGGAATATAGATTTTAGAATGAAAAAAGAATTATGGTTTTTAGGTTTTCTGAACGAAAAGGGCAGAGCTTTATCAGCTGATTATCAGAGCGAAGAAAAGGCTTTGTCGGTAGATGATGCTTTACAGGCCATAGAATTATTAAGCGAAGAAAAAATCGTAATCTATGGAGGAGATATTCTCACAGAAGCCGATGGAGAGCTTGTTTATGCCCATGATATCTGGGGGAAAGAGTTCCAATATCTAAATTGGTATTGTGATAAATCAGAGGATGAAGATAGAGCAGATTATTTGCAAAGAAGCTATGATAAAGCCAAAGAAGGGATAATGGAAGCGAGGAAAGTGGCTGACCGATTGGGTAAAAAATGTTACATTGTGCTGGTTACAGAATATATTCATTTAACCTAAAAATGATAAAATATTATTATTTTTGCGGAAAATTCTGATTTATGAGGATAGATATCATCACTGTGGTTCCAGAACTGATGGAAAGCCCTTTCAAGGTTTCGATGCTGAAAAGAGCGATAGAAAAAGGACTGGCGGAAATACATTTCCATAATGTAAGGGATTATTCCACGAATAATTATAAACAAATAGATGACACTCAGTATGGCGGCGGTGCGGGAATGGTAATGATGGTGGAACCGCTGGATAAATGCATTTCTCAGCTAAAATCAGAGCGAAACTATGATGAAATCATCTATCTGACACCAGATGGCAAGACACTCAATCAAAAAATAGCAAACAGCCTTTCGCTGAAAGAAAACTTGATTTTAATCTGTGGGCATTACAAGGGTATTGACCAGAGAGTGAGGGATTTACATGTAACGATGGAGATATCCATTGGGGATTTTGTCCTTACAGGAGGGGAGCTGGCGGCATGTGTCCTTGTGGATTCTGTGGTCAGACTATTACCAGGGGTTCTGAATGATGAGCAGTCAGCCCTTACGGATAGTTTTCAGGATAATCTTCTTTCACCGCCGATATACACACGCCCAGAAGTTTATAAAGGGCTTGAAGTTCCGAAAGTTCTTTTGAGTGGTAATTTTGCAGCGATAGAGCAGTGGCGACACGAAAAAGCGCTAGAAATCACCCAGCAGAAGCGCCCAGACTTATTGGATTAAATAATTTAAATTTTCAAAGGATTTTTGCTAAAAAAATGATACCTTGCGGTATATTTTAGGATAACGATGAAGAGTCATAAAGAACTGGCGGTTTTTTATAATGTGGAAAATCTTTTTCCGCCCGATGAGAAATTTGTAAAAGGGGAGAGTAAAAAATTCTCTGGTCTGAAAAAATGGAATGAATGGCGGTACAAACATAAGCTGCAGAGGCTTTCGCATGTCTTTGGACTTATGAAACATGAAAAAGGCGAGCTTCCTTTCATCATTGGTTTGGCGGAAATTGCTGATAATTCAGTATTGGAAGATTTGATTCAGCAGCCTGTCTTTGATGGCAGATATGCGTATGTGCATTATGATTCTTTGGATGAAAGAGGAGTAGACACAGCGCTTCTTTATGACAAAACCAAAATAGAAATTATTGATTCTGATACGATAAGTTTTATTTTTGAATTTGAAGAAGATGGCGTAGATGGCATGGATACGACCAGAGACATTCTTCATTGCAAAGTCCGATACAGAGGCGATATTCTCAATATTTTTGTTCTTCATCTGCCATCAAAAAGAGATGATGGTATCAACCAGCCCAAAAGGGACTATATCCTAAACGAAGTCAAAGAAAAAACATTGGCTCTTCTCAAAGACAGCCGAGAAGCCGTGATGCTTTTGGGAGATTTTAATGAAAATCCCTATGCAGAAAATATGAACTTCTTGCTTTATAATGACGGCTCTGAAAAGATTTTGGAAAATCCTTTTTCTAAGCTGTATCATGAGCGTAAGTTTTCCACTTTTTACTTAAAACAAGGACTTTTATTTGACCAAATCATACTTTCTGAGTATTTCTATGGGCAAAATTCTTTATTAAGGTTTGAGAAAGCGGAAGTTTTTGCGCATAATGACCTCAGAACCAGAGATGGAAAATATCAAGGAAAGCCTTTCCGTACTTATGCAGGAACGCGGTATTTAGGAGGGTATAGCGACCATTTTCCTGTTTTGGTGGAATTAAAAGTATCAAATCATTAAAAAAATCCCAAATAGGGCGAATAAAATAATAAAAACTAATGGAATTAGGAAAAATACAGACACTAATAGTCTCAGAACGAAATCATCAGGGCGTTTATTTAGAAGATAAAAATAAGGAAAAATGTTTTCTTCCGAAGATTTTTTCTGATGAAAGCTGGAATATAGGTGATGAAGTAGAAGTGTTTGTTTATCAGGATAATAACCAGTTGCAAGCAACTATAGAAACGCCATTCTGCCAAGTTGGGGAGTTTGCCGTTATGACCTGCACCCACACCCTTCCGAGTGGAGCTTTTATGGATTGGGGGATTATTAAGGATTTATTTATCCCTTATAAACAGCAGAAAACCAAGATAATAGAAGGAAAAAAATATTTAGTCTATGTCTATATCGATGAAGAAACGGGGCTTTTGACAGGGACGACTAAATTTAAAAGAAATCCACAGTATCAGGAACTTCCATTTAAAAAAGGTGATAAAGTTTCTCTCATTATGGGCAATGAATCTGAACTCGGCTGGAATGTCATCATCAATCAAAAATATATAGGATTGGTTTATTTTTCGGATATTTACAAAAAACTTTATCCATTTTCAGAGGAAGTAGGATACATCAAAAACCTCCGAGAAGATGGGAAAATAGATGTTTCTTTGCAGCCAGAAGGATACCAGAATATGGATGAATTTAAGCAGAAAATATTAGAAAAACTGGAGCAGGGCTATGGGCTTTTGTATCTTTCTGATGAGTCTTCACCAGAGGAAATAAAGGAAGAACTGCAAATGAGCAAGAAAAACTTTAAAAAGGCTATCGGAGGGCTTTATAAGGATAAAATCATAGAAATTTTAGATGATAGAATCAAGCTCTTGTAAATATAAATTCATAAAAAGAATTATTTAATAATGAAAAAAGTATTTTATCTAAAAACATGCAGCACCTGCAAGAGAATAATGTCTGAATTTGACCTTACAGACTGGGAAATCAGAGAACTGAAATCCGAGAATGTAACCAGCGAAGAACTTCAGAAAATGTACAAAATCACAGGAAGTTATGAGGCGCTTTTTAGTAAAAAATCTACACAGATAAAGGCGAGAGAAATAGATGTGAAAACACTGAAAGAAGAGGATTTTAGGGACTTGATTTTAGACCATTATAGTTTTCTGAAACGACCTGTTTTTCTTACCGAAAAAGAAATTTTCGTAGGAAGCGATAAGAAAAATTTAGAAAACCTAAAAATTTTCTTTGAAAATAAAAACGATACAAAATAAAAGTAGAAATAATTTTAATTTGATTAACTTTGTAAAAAATTGAATAAAAATGGAAAAACTTTCTGATAGACTCAATAGACTGAGCTATTCCAAGACTTTTGTGATGACTAATAAAGCCAGAGAAATGAAAAGTCAAGGAATAGATGTGATAAGCCTTACACTGGGAGAACCTGATTTTGATGTTCCAGATAATATCAAACAAGCGGCGATAGATGCTATTCACCAAAATTACAGCCACTATTCGCCTGTTACAGGGTTTTTAGAACTTCGTGAGGCAGTTTGTAAAAAACTAAAAAGAGATAATAATCTTGACTACAAACCAAACCAAATCTGCGTTTCTAACGGAGCGAAACAGTCTATTTTCAATGTATTAGCTTCTGTTGTAAATGATGGTGATGAAGTAATCTTACCAACGCCATATTGGGTAAGTTATGATGAAATGGTAAAAATGATGGGCGGTGTTTCTGTTTTTGTCAATACAACGATAGATACAGATTTCAAGATGACAGCGGTTCAGCTGGAAGCAGCGATTACTCCTAAAACTAAGGCGTTGTTATTCAGTTCTCCATGTAACCCTTCTGGAAGTTTCTACGAAAGAGAAGAGTTGGAGGCTATTGCAAATGTTATCGCAAAATATCCGCAAATTACCATTATTTCTGATGAAATCTATGAATTTATCAATTATGGAGGAAAACATACATCTATTGCAGAGTTCCCGCAAGTGTATGAGCAGACTGCTGTAATCAACGGAATGTCAAAGGCTTTCGCGATGACAGGATGGAGAATAGGTTATTCCGCGTGTCCTACTTGGCTTGCTGCCGCTTGTGACAAGGTGCAGGGACAGATGACTTCTGGAGCGAATACCATTGCGCAGAGGGCTTCTATCACAGCATTAGAAACCAATCCTTCTGAATACAAATACAAGATTGACAGCTTTGAAAAGAGAAGAGAGCTGGTTTTCAATCTTTTAAAAGAAATAAAAGGTTTCAAAATCAACCAACCAAAAGGAGCTTTTTATATGTTCCCAGATATTTCTCACTACATAGGTCAGACTTTAGATGGCGTGAAAATCAATGATTCTGATGATTTTGCGATGTATCTTTTAGAAAAAGCACATGTGGCGACAGTGGGCGGCGTGTCTTTCGGAGATAAAAACTGTATCCGTTTCTCTTACGCAGCTTCAGAAGAGCAGTTGGTAGAGGCTATGAGAAGAATAAAAGAATTATTAAATAAATAAAATGGGAATTAAAATCCATACGATTGATGACAGAAAAATTGCCGAAATCATATCGGATGATATTGTCTTACAGACTGTTGAGGATGCTATAGATTTGATAGGCAACATGTCTTACCAAGGGTTTGACAAACTCATCATTCATGAAGAAAATATGATTTCAGATTTTTTTGAGTTAAAGAATAAAATCGCTGGAAATATCCTTCAAAAGTTTTCTCAATATTCTATGCCTTTAGCTATTATTGGTGATTTTGAGAAATATGAAAGTAAAAGTCTAAATGATTTTATCTTTGAGAGTAACAAAGGAAAGCAAATTAATTTTGTTACTACTATTGAAGATGGATTAAAATAAATTTTATCTAAATAAAATTAACTTCGGCAAGGCATCGCTTTGTCGAAGTTTTTTATGTATTTTTGTAAAAATCAATTCTAAAAAATGTCTGTATCACTTATTTTAAAATATTTTCCAGAAATCACTGACGAACAAAAACAGCAATTCGAAAAACTGGAAAAACTATATACCGAATGGAACGAGAAAATAAATGTCATTTCCCGAAAAGATATGGATGGGCTTTATGAAAAGCACATTCTGCATTCACTCGGAATTGCCAAAGTAATGCCTTTTGCTGATGGTACAAAGGTGCTGGATGTCGGCACAGGAGGCGGATTTCCTGGGATTCCGCTGGCGATTCTTTTCCCAGAGGTGAGTTTTACGCTGATAGATTCCATCGGCAAGAAAATAAAAGTGGTAGAAGCTGTTTCAGAAGGACTTGGGCTGAAAAATGTGACCGCAGTGCATGGAAGAGCTGAAAAACTGAAAGAAAAGTTTCATTTTGTGGTGAGCAGGGCTGTTACCCAGATGCCTGAGTTTTTGCGATGGCTGAAAGGTAAATTTGAAAAGGAACAGTTCAATGAAAAGCACAACGGCGTGCTTTACCTCAAAGGAGGAGATTTGGCGGAGGAACTGGCAGGGCTTCGCTGTGAAATTTTTCAGCTGAAAAATTATTTTGAAGAAGAATTTTTCGATACCAAAAAAGTGGTGTATTTGTCAAAAGGAAATTTTAATTCGTAGATAATTGATTGTTAATTTGTTATAGCTTTTAATTATTGCTTTTATATAAATAATTGAATATGAAATTTCTTTCAAAAATTATTTCGGAATTATTATCAGAAACTTCGGATTTATCCCAGACTGTAGTCGTTTTACCAGGGAAAAGACCCGTGATTTTTTTGAAGCAAATCCTAAAAGAGCAGAAATACGAAGGTTTTTTGCCTGAGTTTTTTACTGTGGATGAATTGATTAAGAAAATATCT
>CAUQMH010000050.1:0-11059 GCA_963519075.1 uncultured Flavobacteriaceae bacterium | reverse complement strand
CCAGCTGTAAAGATGTGTCCTTCACCTCCTAACGCTTCTGTAGATGCTCCGATAACCATTCCTGATGTTACACCATCCATTGTATTTGGGTTACCTGCTTTACCAATACCAGCGATTTTTCCGTCTTTGATACCGATATCTGCTTTTACGATTCCCCAGTAGTCGATAATTGTTGCGTTGGTAATTACTAAGTCTAGTACCCCCTCATCTCTAAGGTGAGTAGCTGACTGTGCCATACCATCTCTCAAAGTTTTTCCTCCACCGAATTTATTTTCTTCTCCGTATACTGTGAAGTCTCTTTCGATTTCTGCAAACAATTCTGTATCTGCTAGTCTAATTTTGTCCCCAACTGTTGGTCCATACATTGAGGCATATTTTTGTCTATCTAATTTAGCCATGATTTTAAATTTTAATTGTTAATAATTATTTTTTTAGTGAATTAAGAGCCTCTTTGTTTCTTTCTAGGTGTCTAAGGCTAAATCCTCTTACTGATCTAGCTCCACCGTAAGGAATCAATTCTACTTCTTTAGATTCACCTGGTTCAAATCTTTGTGCAAGACCTGCAGGAACATTCAATCTGTGAGCTTCAGCTGCTTTTCTGTCAAACTGAAGTGCAGAGTTAGTTTCAGCGAAGTGGAAGTGAGAACCAACTTGGATTGGTCTGTCTCCTGTGTTAGTAACTTTAAGTTTAAGAACTTTTTTACCAGCGTTGTATTCGATGTCACCAGAAGCTAAGATGTATTCTCCTGGAACTACATATTTATTATTACTCATAACTTTAATTTTTTTTGAAGTTTAAATTAGTGGATTGGGTGGTGTACTGTTACCAATTTTGTTCCGTCAGGGAAAGTTGCTTCGATTTGCACATCGTGGATCATTTCAGCAACTCCATCCATTACATCTTGACGACTCAAGTATGTAGTTCCTTCTTGCATTAATTGAGCTACAGATTTTCCTTCTCTTGCACCTTCAATTAATTTGTGAGCGATATACGCTACTGTTTCAGGGTGGTTAAGTTTCAACCCTCTGTTTTTTCTGTCTTCAGCCACTTTACCAGCTAGATAAAGCATTAGCTTCTCAGTTTCTCTAGGTACTAAATGCATAATTAAAAATTTAAAATGTTAATATTAAGTTATTATTATATATCAAAACACATGTTTTGAATATTTTCTTTTTTATTAAGGATTTAATGATTTTACTAATTCCTCAGTATTTGGGTTTGATTTGTTCACTGCTTTTTGAACAGCTTCCATAATCCAAGTTGCTACGATGAAACCAATAGTGTAAGTTGCCATAAACTGACTAACTCCGTAGTGGATTAACACTGCTAAAAGGATTCCAACAACGATGTAAACAAAGTCTGCTCTTGATACTCCTGATTTAGTTACAAACGCACACGCCACCAAGATTGGAGAGAATGAATAAAGCCCGTTTGCCAATACATTAGCATCTATTCCAAGCACATAGTGAGCAAATAAACCTCCCAATGTTGCAGCTGCTGTTCCCCACATTGCTACAGAAGGTGAGCTGATTGCCAATCCTAAGAAGATGAACACCCCTGTAAGGAAATTAGCACCGAAGTTTACTTCTGCCCATCCGTAGAATGGAGTCGTAATAGCATCTACTGTTCCTGTGTAATCAGGCAATGCTGGTGTAGTTTGTTCTAATCCTAAAACATTGTACTTAGCAAATGCCCAGCAAAGAACCCAACATGTTACTACGAATGGGAATGTAAACGCAGTCCATCCTTTAGTTACGAAAACATGCATAATCACTGTTGCTATCACTGCTGCTAATGCTCCAAGAACCCAAAGTATTGGATTTGCGCCATTCAATGTTGCATGAGCATCATTAGTTGCAAATGTGAACATTACACACATGTAAGCCAAACTTGCATTGAATCCATAAAGACCAAACTCTATGTCTCCATCTTTAGCTTTTAATGCTTTTGCTGTAAGGACTCCTATCAAAGACCCCAAGAAGCAAGTTACACCTAATGTCCAGTGGCTAAAAAACATACCGATTGTAATTAGCAATCCAGACCAACCATTATCTTGTAGGAAGATTTGTCCTATCCCAACAAGCGTTGTTTTAATCAATTTCATAATTTTCTGTTTTAATTGTTATAATTTAGAATCTGTTATTTATTTTCGTTTCTGTTATTTCTTAGCTTCTTTCTTTTCTTTGATTTTTGCTAGAATCCAATTTACCCAATTCTCCATGCCAACATCTGTAAGAGTTGAGATTTCCATTACCTCAATATCTGGGTTCACACTTCTTGCATCTTTTGTTACTGCATCCACTGAGAACGGAAGATATGGAAGTAAATCTGTTTTGGAAACAAGCATCAACTCACTTGTTAAGAACATTTTAGGATATTTACTTGGTTTGTCATCTCCTTCTGTTACAGCTATCAATGTTACTCTGTAATCCTCACCTAAGTCAAAAGAAGATGGACACATTAGGTTCCCTACATTTTCAATGAACAATACATCTGTATTGCTAAGATCCATATGGTCTATCGCCTGTAAGATCATCTGTGCTTCTATGTGGCACATCCCTCCTGTCACTATCTGAAGGGCATCTATTCCCACATCCTTCATTCTTTGTGCATCTCTATCTGTTTCTGGGTCTCCCACTAATACAGACATTTTTGCTTTTCCTTTTAGTAACTCTCCTGTCTTCTGCATTAGAGTAGTTTTCCCACTTCCTGGCGAAGAACAAACATTAATTACTAATATATCTTTTAATTTTTCACGAATTGTTCCCGCAACAAAATCGTTTGCTTTCAACAAGTTAAGCGACACATGCTCTGTATCTATGCTACCTGCTGTAAGTCTTGATGATTTTGGTTTAACTTCACTCATTTTTCCTAAAATTTATTTCGTTAATATATAATTCCTCTCCTTGTATTATGTTTCTTGTGGGATGCCCACAATTACCACATACAAACTTATTCTGTTTTACTTCCGTGACTTCTCCGCATTCTTCGCATTTTATCAGTACAGGAAGCACATCTACTACCAACTCTGTATGATAAAACTCTGGACACTCCATCACATAAGCTTTGTAAGCATTCTGGATAAGGATAGGTTGCACATTACTCAACAATCCCACCTTTAAATGAACACTTGAAACATCTTCATATTTTTCTGGAAATTCCTCCTGTATTCTGTCAAAAATATTTTTGACTAAATAAATCTCATGCATTTTACAAATCTTTACTTCTCTAAACCCTTTTCAAGATATATCCTAAAAAGAATCTAGCAGTCTACCTTCAAAGATCGGTAAAGTAAGAATAATTGAGGCTTTGAATATTCAGCAGATTGAGAATTAAAGGATATATGCTGACTATTTATAGTGTTTAGAATTTTGTTATTATTATTTTCAAATATTTTGTCTACTCCATCATCAAAGTATTTAACTTTTAGCACTCCTTCTGTAGAGTCATCTCCTTCTGTAATATCAGCTAAGGATATTTTTTTAGTCCCCATAGTGTTTCCACCCTTTGTGGCAGAACCATTTTTCAAAAGCATCTGTAATGAACTAGTCACGATCATTACAACCAACATTTGAAATACTACTTTATGAATTTTTGTTCTTTTCATTTGGACCTTATTTCTTATCCTTTTTTGATGTAACAAATGTAGAGATTATTTATGAGAATACAATATTTTTCTCATTTTTTAGTTTATGATATTTAACATGTTTTTTAATTCTTTCTAAAAAGCTATTTTTTCGCGAAATAATATTATTAAAATAAAAAAAATAACACAACTTGTGTTATTTTTAAATTTAGTGTTACAGAATAATGCTTTTTCAACCTTCTTTTTTAACCATTTTTTAACGAAATTTGAGATTTTTGGCTATTTATAGGGAATAATTTGGCGCTTCTTGTGTAATAATCACATCATGAGGATGAGATTCTTTAAGTCCAGAACCTGTAATTCTTACCATCTTAGATTCCTGCTGTAGTGTTACAATATCTTTTGCACCACAATAGCCCATTCCTGCCCTCAGCCCTCCTGTAAGTTGGAAGATAACATCCTCTAATTTTCCTTTGTATGGAACTCGCCCTTCTATTCCTTCTGGAACGAATTTTTTTGCTTCAGACTGGAAATATCTTTCTTTACCTCCCCTCTTCATTGCAGAAAGCGACCCCATTCCTTGGTAAGATTTGAATTTTCTTCCTTGGAAAATAATCTCCTCTCCTGGTGATTCATCCGTTCCTGCCAATAGAGAACCGAGCATCACAGCACCTGCGCCGCTCGCGATAGCCTTCACTATATCTCCTGAAAGTTTGATACCTCCATCGGCAATGATAGCCACATTGTATTTTTTAGCAACTTCATATACATTATATATAGCAGACAGCTGCGGAACTCCTACTCCTGCTACCACTCTCGTAGTACAGATAGAACCAGGCCCTACACCTACTTTTAGCACATTTGCTCCTGCTTTTATCAAATCTTCGGCTGCTTCAGCGGTTACAATATTTCCTCCAACAATATCCAAATTAGGGAAATTTTGTCTGATTTCTTTTATTTTATCCAAAACCCCTTTGGAGTGTCCGTGCGCAGAATCCACTGCAATAATATCCACGCCTGCTTCCACCAATGCAGAAACACGCTCAATGGTATCCACTCCGATTCCCACACCTGCTCCCACTATCAGCCTTCCTGATTTATCTTTGTTTGCATTTGGGTATTCTAGTTGATTATCTATATCTTTAATGGTAATCAGACCTATAAGTTTATTGTTTTTATCTACAATAGGAAGTTTTTCTACTCTGTTTTTCAGTAGAATTTCTTTAGCTTTTTCTAAATTAACTTCTTCATTAGAAACGATAAGATTTTCCTTGGTCATAAGCTCCTCTACTTTCACAGAGAGGTTCTCTTGATATTTCACATCTCGGTTGGTAATTATGCCTATGAGCTTATGCTCTTCATCCACCACTGGAAGTCCAGAAATTTTGAATTGAGCCATAAGAGCCTTCGCCTCTGCAAGGGTATGGTCTTTAGAAAGAGTAACAGGATTAGCTATCATCCCGTTTTCGGAGCGTTTTACTTGATTGACTTGGGAAGCCTGCTCCTCTATAGGCATATTTTTGTGAATGAATCCCAGTCCGCCGACTCTCGCAAGCGCGATTGCCATATCAGCCTCTGTCACGGTATCCATTGCCGCAGAAACGATAGGAACATTTAGGGTTATTTTATCCGAAAGTCTGGATTTTAAAGAAACCTGATTAGGTAAAACTTCTGAATAAGAAGGAACTAGAAGCACATCATCGAAAGTGATGGCTGTCTCTACAATTTTATCATAAATAGACATAGCACTTTCTTTGCAAAATTAAAAAATTTAATTTAAAAAAGAAAGTGCTATGAGTAACGAATTCAAAATCTAACTCTAATCGTCTATTCTAAGGAAATCTCCTCTTAGCGTAAACTCAAGATCTAAATCGTTATCAAGTTCTACTTTTTGTTTATTCCACTCTTTTTCCCAGTGTACTATTTTATTTTGCGGGTAATATTTTCTCACATAAGCCTGAACTTTAGAAGGAACTACAGAAGAAGGAACACCGCTATAGCTTTTCACTTCTATGATATTTCCAGCGCTGCTAAATTCAGCTTTTGTACCATCTTCAAAATGAACATCATAAACAATTTTACCATCTTCTCTATCTTTGGTAACAGAAGAAATTGCTTTCTTACCAAAATACCTTGTTACATTTCTCTGCACAGCAGAAGGCATGTCTCTTTTTGAAATTGGCATATCATCCTGCGCAAAAAACAATCCTGTTGCAAATAGTGCGAACATCGCACCTAAAATTCTCTTTTTCATATTTTTTCTTTTTATAATTGATATAACAAAAATAGTACCTTTTATTACATAATAGTAATCAGATTGATAGATTTTATCTATTTATCATATAGATGGGATAATATAACCCTATCTTCATCAGTCAAATCAACCTTTCTACGAGCCATTACTTTTTCTATAGTTTCAAATGCCTTGTTCAGATTATACTTTTCATCATCTTTCATACCGCCCCAGCTAAAGCTATTCACTAAATTCGGCGGAAATCCACTCTTGAAAATATTAGCAGCCACACCCACTACTGTTCCTGTATTCAACTGAGTGTTTATCGCTGTTTTAGAGTGGTCACCCATTATCAATCCACAAAACTGAAGCCCTGTATCTACGAATTTTTTCCATTTGTAATTCCAAAGTTTCACATTGGCGTAATTGTTTTTCAAATTGGAAGAATTAGTATCTGCTCCAAGGTTACACCACTCACCGATAACCGAATTTCCGACAAAACCATCATGACCTTTATTAGAATATCCAAAGATAACGATGTTATTTACCTCGCCGCCTACTTTTGAGTGAGGGCCAATGGTCGTCGCACCATAGACTTTAGCTCCGAGATTAAATTTAGAACCTTCACAAAGGACAATAGGCCCACGAAGATGGCAGCCTTCCATAATTTCCGCATCCTTCCCAATGTATATTTTCCCTGTTTTAGTATTGAGTGTAGAATATTCCACCACTGCACCTTCTTCTATGAACAAATCTTTGGTATTTCCTAAAAATCCATTTGTAGAAGAAAGTGGCTGTGAAGTTCTTCCTTTTGTAAGTAGTTCAAAATCAAAATCTATCGCTTTATCATTGAAAGAAAATAAATCCGTAGACTGTTTAAACAACAAGATTTCTCCCTCTACATCCATCATGGTTGTAATTTGATCCAAACTAAAATTTCCCACATTGACCTTTGCTGCCAAAAGTTCATTTTCATAAACCAAAGCCTCACCAAGCTGAAGTCTCTTTATCTGCTCCAAAACTCTATCCGAAGGAATACAATTAGGCGTGATGAACAAGCTTTCTTTTCCCTCTGGTCTAGCGAATTTTTGCTGAAGATAATCCTCGGTGATGTAGGAAATTTCATCCGTATTCAAAAGCTTTTTCCAGCGTTCAGAAAAAGTAAGAATTCCACATCGCATTTCCGCCACAGGTCTAGTGAAAGTCAGCGGAAGGAAATTTTCCCAATAATGGGCATCAGAAAATACTAACTGCATATTTTTTTATTTGTAACAAATTTAATTCTTTTCCTCTTCTAAACAAAAAAACCTCCTGAAAAAATCAGAAGGTCTTTTAATATTTTCCTAATGTTACTTAGCAAATTTTTTATATTTGTTCATGAACTTGTCTACTCTACCCGCAGTATCTACTAGTTTCACTTTTCCTGTGTAGAATGGGTGAGATGTAGAAGAGATCTCCATTTTTATTAATGGATATTCTTGTCCTTCGTATACGATTGTATCTTTTGTTTCTGCTGTAGATTTGCAAAGAAACACCTCGTCGTTACTCATATCTTTGAAAACAACAAGTCTATAATTTTCAGGGTGGATTCCTTTTTTCATAATATTCTAGAAATTATTTTTATTTTTAAATTCAATTATTTGGATAAAATGGTAATGGACATCTTATCCTTATACTAGGTATTTCAGTTTGCAAAAATATTATTTTTTTTTGAATTCACAAAAACTTTAAATATTTATCTTAAAATATTTATCTTTGAATATTATTTTAATACATATGAAGGTAAAATTCTTACTTGGACTGAGCTTTTGGGTTCTAATGTTATTCGTTTCGTGTAAAAGGGATGAAATAAACTTTGAAACTCCTTCTGCGGACTTAAAATTCTCACAAGATGTCGTTTTTTGCGACACAGTTTATAATCAGGTTCGCTCCGAAACTTATTTCGTAACAGTTTATAACAGAGAGAATAAAGATGTCCGAATCCCAAAAATCACATTAGAAGGCGGAAGCTCCTCGCCATACCGCATCAATGTAGATGGAAAGGCAGGGACTGAGTTTTTTGATGTGCCGCTGAGAAAAAACGACAGCCTTATCATTTTCATAGAAATAGCTCCCGTAGCCAATGCAAGAGAAGCCATCGCCGAGGACAAAATAGTTTTCAGCTCACCGAGAGGCAACCAGCATGTGACACTCCTTTCCGTGGTGCAGGATGCCGAATTTTTCATAAAATCTGATACAAACCCTAATATCCTAAACGCCAATACAACTTGGAGAAATGACAAGGCTAAAATCATCTTCGGAGAGCTTACCCTAGCCGAAGGAAAAACCCTTGATATAGAGGAAGGAACGAAAGTCTATTTCACCAAAAATAGCAGTCTGAAAATCTCTAAAAACGCAAAGCTCAACATCAATGGGCTGATAGACAAAGAAGTCATTTTCCGCGGCGACAGAAATGATACAAGATATGACACTATTCCGCTCAACTGGGATGGGATTTACCTTGAAGAAAATACCGTGCTGAACATGAATTATGCTAAGATTTTCGGAGGAGATTCTGGGCTTAATCTTTACAAAACCACTGCAAATATCAAAAATTCCATCATTCATACTTTTCAAGAATATGGAATTTATTCCGTAAAATCTAAAATCAATGCTGAAAACATGGTAATGAACAACTGCGGAAGAGCGAATCTAGCCATATTCGGCGGCGGCGAGGCTCACCTTACTCATTGCACATTGGCCAATTATTGGTATCAGAGTTCCGCTTCGCCAGCTTTGGGAATTTATGCTACGAATAAATGGCGAAATAATTCTGGGAATACGGAAAATGCAAATCTGGAACTAAACATCAGAAACTCTATCGTTTACGGAAAAAAGGAAAATTCTATTTCCTTTGAACCTGTTGCTGGGTATAATTTTAATTATCTTATCAGCTATTCGCTCATAAAATACAATAACAAAGCGGGTTATAATTTTGATAGCAATCCACAGATAATCAACTCTATAAAAAACGAAAATCCAAAATTCCTAAACCACACCATCGCGAAAATGAACCTTCGCGCCGCAGATGATTCTCCTGCTAAAAGGAGAGGAAACATATCAACAGCAACTGGTGTGCCTCAGGATATCAAAGGCGTTTCAAGAACAAGTAATCCTACTATCGGAGCTTATCAATAAAAAATATTTAAATAATATGAACTGTTATAACCACCCTAACTTACCTGCAGTTAGCAGTTGTATAGATTGCAATAAAGGTCTTTGTATAGAATGTTCCTCACGCTATACATTTCCCATTTGTGTAGAGTGTAATAAAAATAGAATTTCTCACGAACGAAGCGAAATCATCAAAGATTTCTTCATTATTTTTGGCGGAGGTGCAGTGATTACTTTTATTGTTTTATCAATTCTCAATTCTCAAAACAGAGATTTGCCCATAATGTCATACATTATGCTCTTTTATGTTTATTCTTCACTGGTTGCAGGTTGGAGATTTCTAAACAGAATTACAGCCGACTATTTCCTTTTCTTGCCAATTATAGGCTGGTTGATTTATTTTATGGTTAAACTTTTAATCTCTGGTTTTTTAGGAATTTTTATTTTGCCTTACAGAATTTATAAAAATGTTACTCGGCTAAGAGAACTTAATCAAATAGACTAAATGGAAATCAAAACACTACAAGAGCAGGTAGATAACTGGATAAAGACAATCGGTGTCCGCTATTTCGATGAGCTGACCAATATGGCAATTCTAACCGAAGAAGTCGGCGAAGTGGCGAGAATCATTGCCAGAAGATACGGCGAACAATCTGAAAAAGAAAGCGATAAAAACAAAGACCTCGGAGAAGAGCTTGCCGATGTGCTTTTTGTAACGCTTTGCCTTGCCAATCAAACTGGGATAGACCTGCAAGATGCCTTTGACAAGAAAATGAAAAAAAAGACAGAAAGAGACCAAAACAGGCACCAAAACAATGAAAAACTAAAATAAAAGTTTGTTCTAAATGAAATTATTTCGCCCAGTTCTTCCAAATGAAATACAAATCACAGGCTCTAAAAGCGAGTCCAACCGACTGCTGATTCTGCAAAAACTCTTTGGAAATATTGAAATAAAAAATATCTCCAACTCACAGGATACCAAGATTTTACAAAAAGCATTAAATTCCGATGAGAAAACAATAGACATCCTCCACGCTGGCACAGCGATGCGGTTTCTGACTTCGTTTTTTGTGGTTCAGGAGGGTGTAGAAAAAATACTCACAGGCTCCGAAAGAATGAAACAAAGACCCATAAAACCTTTGGTAGAAGCACTTAGAGAATTGGGAGCAGACATAGAATATTTAGAAAACGAGGGATTTCCTCCTCTTAAAATAAAAGGAAAAAAATTAGAAAAAAAAATCGTGGAAATTCCTGCCGATGTTTCTTCGCAGTTCATCACTTCGCTGGTTCTTGTCGGTGGAAGATTGGAAAACGGCTTGACCATAAAGCTTTTGGGAGAAATCACCTCCCGACCTTACATAGAAATGACTCTGAAACTACTTTCAGAAATCAGTGGAAAATCAATTATCCTAAAAGACAAAACTATCCAAATTCCCAATATCAAAACTCAAAAAACGGCCTTCACTGTGGAATCCGACTGGTCTTCGGCATCTTATTTTTATTCGTTTTCAGCATTGAATAGACAAAAAATTACACTTAAAAAATTTAATAAAAATTCTCTGCAAGGCGATTCCAGAATTACCGAAATTTACTCTCAGTTTTTCGGAATTGATACTATTTTTAATGAAAATCAGCAGGAAATTACTTTGATTCCAAAAAGTAATTTTAGCCTTCCTCAGTCCATTCAGCTCAATATGAACAACTGCCCAGACATCGCCCAAACCGTCTGTGTAACGGCTGCTGCGTTAAAAATTCCTTTTGAAATCGGTGGACTTGCCACTCTTAAAATAAAAGAAACCGACAGGCTCTCTGCCCTTCAAAACGAACTAAAAAAAATAGGCTGCGAAACAGAAATCACAGACAATTCCATAAAATCCGCCCTCTACACGAATCCTAAAAAAAATATATCCATCGCTACCTATGGCGACCACCGCATGGCAATGGCATTCGCGCCCTACTCGCTAATTCAGGAAATAGAAATACAAAATCCCGAAGTGGTGGAAAAATCTTTCCTTGATTTTTGGGAATTTGTCAAATAACCCATTTTCATTTCTGAAACTGAAAACCTTTTTAACAAAGGTTTTTA